>NZ_CP183886.1:2207500-2472500 GCF_048572955.1 Pristimantibacillus sp. PTI5 | reverse complement strand
AAGGCTAAATACTCCCTGGTGACCGATAGTGAAGCAGTACCGTGAGGGAAAGGTGAAAAGCACCGCGGAAGCGGAGTGAAAAAGAACCTGAAACCGTGCGCTTACAAAAAGTCAGAGCCCGTTAAATGGGTGATGGCGTGCCTTTTGTAGAATGAACCGGCGAGTTACGATCACGTGCAAGGTTAAGTCGGGAAGACGGAGCCGTAGCGAAAGCGAGTCTGAATAGGGCGAATAAGTACGTGGTCGTAGACCCGAAACCGTGTGATCTACCCCTGTCCAGGGTGAAGGTGCGGTAACACGCACTGGAGGCCCGAACCCACGCACGTTGAAAAGTGCGGGGATGAGGTGGGGGTAGCGGAGAAATTCCAATCGAACTCGGAGATAGCTGGTTCTCCCCGAAATAGCTTTAGGGCTAGCCTCGAGGAATGAGCGTCGTGGAGGTAGAGCACTGATTGGGTGCGGGGCCCGCCAAGGGTTACCAAGTCCAGTCAAACTCCGAATGCCATAGACGTGCTACTCGGGAGTCAGACAGTGAGTGCTAAGATCCATTGTCAAGAGGGAAACAGCCCAGATCATCAGCTAAGGTCCCCAAGTGTGTGTTAAGTGGGAAAGGATGTGGAGTTGCAAAGACAACCAGGATGTTGGCTTAGAAGCAGCCACCATTTAAAGAGTGCGTAATAGCTCACTGGTCGAGTGACTCTGCGCCGAAAATGTAACGGGGCTAAACACACCACCGAAGCTATGACATGTGCCTATATGGTACTTGGGTAGGGGAGCGTTGAATACGGATTGAAGTTGGACCGTGAGGACTGGTGGACTGTATTCAAGTGAGAATGCCGGTATGAGTAACGAAAAGACAAGTGAGAATCTTGTCCGCCGAAAGCCTAAGGGTTCCTGAGGAAGGCTCGTCCTCTCAGGGTAAGTCGGGACCTAACGCGAGGCCGAAAGGCGTAGTGGATGGACAACAGGTTGAAATTCCTGTACCACCGTAAACCGTTATGAGCAATGGGGTGACACAGAAGGGCAGTGACGCGGGCTGATGGAATAGCCCGTCCAAGCAGTGAGGCTAGTGTGTAGGCAAATCCGCACACTATTAGGCTGGGCTGTGATGGGGAGCGAAAATTATAGTAGCGAAGGTCATGTACTCCGGCTGTCAAGAAAAGCCTCTAGCCAGGTGAAGGTGCCCGTACCGCAAACCGACACAGGTAGGCGAGCAGAGCATGCTAAGGCGCGCGGAAGAACTCTCGTTAAGGAACTCGGCAAAATGACCCCGTAACTTCGGGAGAAGGGGTGCCTCGGTAGGGTTTATAGCCCGAGGGGGCCGCAGTGAAAAGGCCCAAGCGACTGTTTAGCAAAAACACAGGTCTGTGCGAAGCCGTAAGGCGAAGTATACGGGCTGACGCCTGCCCGGTGCTGGAAGGTTAAGGGGAGCGGTTAGGGGTTAAACCCGAAGCTGTGAACCGAAGCCCCAGTAAACGGCGGCCGTAACTATAACGGTCCTAAGGTAGCGAAATTCCTTGTCAGGTAAATTCTGACCCGCACGAATGGCGTAACGACTTGGGCGCTGTCTCAACGAGAGATCCGGTGAAATTTTAATACCTGTGAAGATGCAGGTTACCCGCGACAAGACGGAAAGACCCCATGGAGCTTTACTGTAACTTGATATTGGACTTTGGTACGATCTGTACAGGATAGGTGGGAGCCTGAGAAGCATGAGCGCCAGCTTGTGTGGAGGCGACGTTGGGATACCACCCTGATCGTATCGGAGTTCTAACCTGCTGCCGTGAAACCGGCAGAGGGACCGTGTCAGGTGGACAGTTTGACTGGGGCGGTCGCCTCCTAAAATGTAACGGAGGCGCCCAAAGGTTCCCTCAGAATGGTTGGAAATCATTCGAAGAGTGCAAAGGCATAAGGGAGCTTGACTGCGAGACCTACAAGTCGAGCAGGGACGAAAGTCGGGCTTAGTGATCCGGTGGTACCGAATGGAAGGGCCATCGCTCAACGGATAAAAGCTACCCTGGGGATAACAGGCTTATCTCCCCCAAGAGTCCACATCGACGGGGAGGTTTGGCACCTCGATGTCGGCTCATCGCATCCTGGGGCTGAAGTAGGTCCCAAGGGTTGGGCTGTTCGCCCATTAAAGCGGTACGCGAGCTGGGTTCAGAACGTCGTGAGACAGTTCGGTCCCTATCTGTCGCGGGCGCAGGAAATTTGAGAGGAGCTGTCCTTAGTACGAGAGGACCGGGATGGACGTACCGCTGGTGTACCAGTTGTTCCGCCAGGAGCACCGCTGGGTAGCCAAGTACGGACGGGATAAGCGCTGAAAGCATCTAAGCGTGAAGCCCCCCTCAAGATGAGATTTCCCAGTATGTAAGACCCCTTGAAGACGACGAGGTTGATAGGTTCGGGGTGGAAGCACAGCAATGTGTGTAGCTGACGAATACTAATCGGTCGAGGGCTTATCCTAAAACGTTTGAGAAGCAAACTTACATCGTAAGCATACGCTTAATTTTGCCCCGGACCCATACATCCGGCAGACAGCAGCTAAAAAGGTTTCAGCAAACCTAATCTTTCGTATCCAGTTTTCAAGGCGCAATGCTTTGAAGTTCAACCGTGCCTCTTTTGCAGTTGAAGCTCTTGGAGACATTTCAACGCGAATATGCAATGTTCCCTGATAGCTCAGTTGGTAGAGCACTCGACTGTTAATCGAGTTGTCACAGGTTCGAGTCCTGTTCGGGGAGCCATTATGCTCTCATAGCTCAGTAGGTAGAGTGCATCCATGGTAAGGATGAGGTCACCGGTTCGATCCCGGTTGAGAGCTCCAGTTATACTTTCAACTGCAAGGACAAGCTTTCATTTTCAGTATGGCCCGTTGGTCAAGTGGTTAAGACACCTCCCTTTCACGGAGGTAACAGGGGTTCGAGTCCCCTACGGGTCACCAATTACCTTTTTCACAAAAGGCGCCTTTACACTTGGACGCTTAGCTCAGCTGGGAGAGCATCTGCCTTACAAGCAGAGGGTCGGCGGTTCGATCCCGTCAGCGTCCACCATATCGCTGCTGGGGATTAGCCAAGCGGTAAGGCAACGGACTTTGACTCCGTCATTCTCAGGTTCGATCCCTGAATCCCCAGCCACTTATACTATGAGTCATTAGCTCAGTTGGTAGAGCACCTGACTTTTAATCAGGGTGTCGTAGGTTCGAATCCTACATGACTCACCATTTTTTTATCTCACATGCGCGTATGGCGGAATTGGCAGACGCACCAGACTTAGGATCTGGCGGGCGACCGTGGGGGTTCAAGTCCCTCTACGCGCACCATCTTTAACACCCTTAATCGGGAAACACTCTGTATGTCAACAGAGTAACGTAGGTGGAAGTCCTGCAAAACATGGTTTAGCTTTATCGGAATCACATATGCGCGTATGGCGGAATTGGCAGACGCACTAGACTTAGGATCTAGCGGGCGACCGTGGGGGTTCAAGTCCCTCTACGCGCACCATACCATGAGAAAACCCTTGGCGAACAAGGGTTTTTTGCTGTCTATAAACAGAATGCAGACCTATCCATCAGCACGATATGCCGTATATCAATTGCTTATCGCCGAATCGATACAAGGTTTGTTCGGCTTTCATGCCCACCTTTTCTAGAAGCCTGCAGGAAGAGCGGTTGGCGCTTTGTGTCTCAGCTATAAGCTTAGATTGATTAAGCTCTTTAAATACATACAGAATAAGCCGCCTGATCACTTCTTCAGCATAACCATGCCCCCAGCTGTTAGGTAAAAACTCGTACGAGTCCTCCATATGTAGACCATCCCTGTGGGTTGGCGCGATCTAAAGTGTCCATAAATTTGTTCAAAGCATGGATCTCCGGAATAATGCCTTCGAGATATTTTCTGACGTTCACATCGGCGTACGTACAGCTTTTTTACATGTTCATAATCGCTTTCCTGTAAATAATCCAACCTGCATCTAGAGGTTTCTAAGCGTATTCCCCCTATTCATCCATTCTACTTATGTCTTGTATTCATGAGAACGCCGCGCTGCCTGCAAAACTTAAAACGGTTCACGTTATTTAATCGTCGAATTAGTGATATTGAGGATAAAGGAAGTTAATAATCATTGGAATGAATTATAAATCTAATGAATCTTTTATACGTCTAATGTTTTAGGTGATTACGAGTCTTTGTCCTGGAGAAGTATCTCATATAGCTGGAAACTTATACTTCAATTTTATCAAATTCCTGTCGATATAGTTCATTGGGACTAACTGGAATCTGTAAATATGAAGGAGAATGGCTTATGTTTCAAAAAACAAAGTGCTTGAGAAAGCGCGGACTAGCTGTGCTGCTAACCATCGCTTTAGGAATTAGTTATATAGAGAACGTTGGATTTTATTCAATTGGAGGGAATGAGAATAACGTTGTTTCGGCAGCTGAAGCTTCCAGCGCCTCGAAAGCTGAAAACATAGGGCTTAAGAGCAATTTTCCTGCTAAAGCTGAAATTGAGTATTGGCGTTTTACTGCAAAGGGGACGCTTTATCCGCCAATTGCACTGCCAAAAGGCAAAGTGATGACTGTAACGTCGAACGGTTGGATATCGATCTTGGATGAGAACGGAAAAGAAGCGAAGAAAATCAACACCTATAGCCGATTATCAGCGCCGGCTGTCAATGCGAAAGGCCAGATTTTTGTGGCGGGCACAGGTGCCAGGTTGTTTCAATACGATAATGCAGGCAACGGCGGGCAGATGGGGATCTATTATTTTAAGGATAAAAAGGAGCAGCTGCAGTCCTCCGGCATGGTGACGGATGGAGAAGGCAATCCGTATTTTGCTTATCAGCATGCGATTTTGTCGCTAAGCAGCGCGGGGGAGAAGCAGGCTGCTTTGCTGCCGGCCGGCGTCACTGTGAAGGAGCTCGCCGCAGGTAAGAGCGGCGTGTATGCCCTGGGCGGCAATGGCGTGCTGTACGCAGTGCGCGGCAATGCCGTTGTCTGGGAGGCGTCGCTTGCGCAGACGCTGCTGGGGGCGAGGCTGATCGCCGACGGCGAAAGCGGAGGCGTTATGCTGCTTGCGGGCAAGGCGGTTGCCGCTTATGAAGAGGACGGGAAGGTCCGATTCACGCGCGAGCTTGCGGCGGCGCCCGCAGGCGGCTGGACATCCCCGGTGCACTTGCCCGGGGAAGCAGGGGCTATCGTTGCCGCGGAGCTTAGCGGCAACGGCATTGCTGCGTTCCGCCTCGCAGACGGGGCGGAACTATGGCGCATCGGCGCCAGCGGGGCGGCCGGTTTCGGCCCCGCGGCGCTGGCGCCGGACCCTGCCGCCGGCATCGTGCTGGCCGGCGGCCGTTCCGGCGCCGTGTACGCGATCAACGGCTCCGCCGGGTCGATCGCGTACACCTACGGCGGGCACGCCGCGGTTCCCGCGAGCGGCGTGGCGCCGCAGGGCAGCGGACGGTTCGCTTACGCGTCCGCCGACAAGCTTATCGCAACGGGGCCAATCCGCCCCGTGGCGATTACCTTTCCAGCGGCTTCGCTTAAGCTGCCGCTGGATACGAGGCTCCTGCTCACGGACAAGCTGAAGCTGTCCGATCCCGTCGCCGTCAGCTACCGCTCCGACAACACCGCGGTTGTCCGCATCAATGGCAACAGCGCCGTAACCCCGGTTGCCGCGGGAAAAGCAAACTTGTATATCGAGGTTACAGAAAGCGGCTATAAAGGGGAGCTAAAGCTTCCCGTTCAGATTACGGCTGCAGCGTCTAAGCTGAAGGTAAAGCATGAAGCGAGACAGGTTACGGCAGCGGGCAGATCATTTTCGGTACAAACGGTTATTGTACCAAAAGGAATGCCCCTTACAGCAGGGCTGGCAAGCCGTAAAGTCGGCGTCCTGCAGTCGCTGCATGCGATTGCAAATGCCTATCAAGCCGATGCAGCAATCAACGGGACCTATTTCGAGGCCTATGGAGGCATACCCGAGCCTTACGGAACGGTTATCGTAGACGGCAGCGTCGAGCATATCGGCAACACGGGTACGGCGATTGGCTTTACGTGGGACGGTACAGTCGTGATGGACACGCTCCGCGTTAAAATTTTAGGAGGCACAAACGGCTCTTTCACCTCTCCGAACAATTGGTATGCTTATTTCATTAACCGTACGCCGGCGGCAGGCGCATCCTCAGCCATTATGTTTACGCCAAAGCGCGGAGCAAAGGTTGGTTTTGCATTAGGGACGGCAATCACCGTCCGTAAAGGGATCGTGACGAAAATAAGCAAGAAAGAGAATGCGAGCATTCCAACTGACGGATACGTTCTCGTCTACACGGGCTTGGAGGAGAAGCTGGCTTCGCGCTTCCAGATCGGAACGAAGGTCGACTACAAAATAGAGATGACCAATCTGGACAAGGCTCCTGTAAAGTGGTCCCGCGTGCATACGGCAATTGGTGCCGGACCGAGGCTGGTGAAGGACGGGAAGCTGGCAATCAGCCCGTCATTGGAAGGCTTTAGCAGCTCAAAAATATTAACCGATGCTGCTTCCAGAAGCGGCATCCTCGTGAAAAAGGATGGTACTATTCTGCTTGCGACCGTACCCAAGGCGACGATGAAACAGTGGGGCCAAATCATGGTTCAGCTCGGAGCCGTGCAAGCGATGAATTTGGATGGAGGCGCATCCTCCGGCATGTACGCACAAGGAAAACTCATTACTACGCCAGGCAGGCTTATTAGCAACGGACTCGTATTCGGAACGAAGCTGAAATGGTAAATGCAGTTAAATATAAATGCGAAGGCCGTTCTTGGGAGAGAACGGTCTTTTTTTCATGACTCATAAAATTAAGCTTGCTTGATGCTGCGCGTCACAAAGTTAACCATTGACTTTTGTTGTGAGAAACATTATCATTAAGACGTCAATGATAATCGTTATCAATTTTCGTTTTTTAAACGAAATAAAATACTTAATTTAGAAGGTGTCTGCCCCAGGCAGCGGAAGGAGCGTGAATGTCCAATGATTCGTCTAACGACTTCGAGTCTTGACATTGCTTACGATGATCGTCTTATCGTCCAAAACTTAAACATTGCTATACCTCAAGGGAAAATTACGGCGCTTGTAGGAGCGAACGGCTCTGGGAAATCAACGATTTTGAAAACGATGGCCCGTATTATGAACCCTTCCCAAGGCAGCGTGCTTTTGGACGGCAAATCCATTCATAAGCAATCGACGAAGGAAGTAGCGAAGCAGCTGGCCATTTTGCCGCAAAATCCAACCGCGCCGGACGGTCTGACTGTAGCTGAGCTTGTATCCTACGGCCGCTTTCCTTACCAAAAGGGCTTCGGATCGATGAGCAAGGATGACCGCAGCATCGTACAATGGGCAATCGAAGCGACAGGCATGACGGATTTTGCGGATCGTCCCGTTGATCATCTGTCAGGCGGACAACGCCAGCGTGCTTGGATAGCAATGGCGCTTGCGCAGGAAACGGATATCTTGTTCCTTGACGAACCAACGACTTTCCTTGATATGGCTCATCAACTGGAAGTACTCCATTTGCTTCAAAAGCTTAACGCAAGCAATAACCGCACCGTCGTGATGGTTGTGCATGATTTGAATCACGCAACGCGCTACGCCCATCATATGATCGCTATTAAAACAGGTGTCGTCGTTGGCGAAGGAACGCCTGCTGAAGTAATGACGCCGGATATCATGCGTGAAGTATTCAATATCGAGGCAGACATCGTTCCTGACCCGCGTACTGGCGTTCCGCTTTGTTTGCCGTATGCGCTGGCAGGGCAGCCGGCTGCGGATAAAGTAACGATGAACAGCCGTGCGGCGCAAGAGAAGCTATTAGCTGCTGCAGGAGCTTAATTCCATTGGAATCCCATAAGAGACTGTCCTAAAGGTTGTATACCTTTTAAGACCGTCTCTTTTTTCATGCGGCAGGCATACGCGCGCGGGAAATGTTCATTAAACAGCTAACTTTATCTATCCTGACAGTTAGCAAAGGAGGTACATTTTACATTTAGCGTCATATGCAGCTTAACCAGCTTTTGCAGGCGAAGCTAAATAGGTGTCATCCCCACCTGTCTATATCCGACATAAGCATGTTTATTCTCCGGAACAATATCCGCTAATCCTATAGTTGTTCCTGCAGGAATGACCGGTTCAAGTGTCATAAAGGGGCACGATTTACATAAACTTAATTAGAAAGATCAGTTATGTTTCGAACAAAATTCCGCGTCATTGCTGGATTTTTCGACTCGGCAGTACTTTGAAATTAAGGTTTGCGAAAATAATTTAAAACTTTTTTATAAAAACAGTTGCATTTTGTTTTCAGGGGTGATATATTATTACTTGTCGCCGCGATGATAAACATCACGAACGGCTGACACGAATAACATGCGGAAGTGGCTCAGCGGTAGAGCATCGCCTTGCCAAGGCGAGGGTCGCGGGTTCGATTCCCGTCTTCCGCTCCATAATGTGTGCCCTTAGCTCAGCTGGATAGAGCGTTTGACTACGAATCAAAAGGTCAGGAGTTCGAATCTCTTAGGGCACGCCATTATCCCATCAATAGATGCACTTTATTTACACCTCGGGACGTAGCTCAGCTTGGTAGAGCACCTGGTTTGGGACCAGGGGGTCGCATGTTCAAATCGTGTCGTCCCGACCATATTTCATTTTTTATGCGGGTGTAGTTCAATGGTAGAACTTTAGCCTTCCAAGCTAATAGCGTGGGTTCGATTCCCATCACCCGCTCCAACTACAAACGACGAAGTCCTTGATCATTCAAGGGCTTTTTTTTATTTTAGAACAGACTATGGCTAACGTTCGTTTTATGAAACGGGTGTCATTGCATACCGGCTGTTTGGCTGCAGAACAGAGCAAGTATCCCACGGGGCGTGGCTTCTCTGTTTTTGGATGGATTGGCTTCAGGGCTTCAACCCTGTAGGTTTTTGTAGTATGATGGTAGAAGTCAAAAAACGTTCATGTTGTACATGCAAGCTTCCGAAGCGATTTTTGCTTCACAAAACAAGTAAATGTTTACGGAGCGATCGTGCTTCGCAAAAATTTAGGAGGAACAGTATGTCGGATCAATCTGCATCTACTTTGACGACAAATCGGCAGCAGGCTAACAATTTGCTGCGACGCGATGTCCGGTTTTTAGGAAACATTCTCGGCGAAGTTCTCGTTCATCAAGGCGGCCGGGAGCTGCTGGATATCGTGGAACGGATTCGTGAGCAAAGCAAAGCGCTTCGCGCTGAATTTGTACCGGAAATATTTGATCAATTCAAGGAAAACGTATCTTCCCTTAGCCCGGAAATACGTCATCAAGTAATCAGGGCGTTTGCTATTTATTTTCAGCTCGTCAATATTGCTGAGCAAAACCACCGGATTAGACGGAAACGCGATTATGAGGTTTCTGCAGGCGAAACGGTACAACGCGGCTCCATTGAAAGCGCAGTTCAAGATTTGAAAGAACGCGGGATTGCGATCGAAGACGTTCAGGATATTTTGAGTAATATTTCGCTTGAGCTTGTTATGACTGCGCATCCGACCGAGGCAACTCGCCGCGCGGTGCTTGATATTCATAAACGGATTGCCGTTGATGTGATGGAGCTGGATAACCCTACATTAACCTATCGCGAACGCGAGAAGCTGCGTGAGAAGCTCATGAATGAGGTTCTTATTTTGTGGCAGACAGACGAGCTTCGTGACCGCAAACCAACCGTTATCGACGAAGTTCGCAACGGCTTGTACTATTTTGATGAAACGTTGTTCGAGGTGCTGCCAAGCGTATATGAAGAGCTTGAACGCTGCCTGAGCAAATACTATCCAGACGAGAACTGGCATGTGCCTGATTACCTGCGCTTCGGCTCATGGATCGGCGGCGACCGCGATGGCAACCCATCCGTAACGGCGAAGGTCACTTGGGAGACGCTAACGCTGCATCGTCAGCTGGCGATTCGCAAGTATGAAGAGAAGCTTAATGAGCTGATGGATCTGCTTAGCTTCAGCACAAACCTGGTCGAAGTATCCGATGAGTTAGCGGAATCGATTCGTTCGGATCGCGAGCATGTCGAGCTGAAGTGCGTCGATCTTTGGAGAAATACGAAGGAGCCTTACCGTATTAAGCTGGGCTTTATGCTTGAGAAGCTGGCTAATACGCGCGATGAATCCCTTAAAGGCTCGCTTATGCGTTATAACCACCCGGAGGAGCTTCGTCAAGACCTGCTCGTTATTGACCGCAGCCTGCGTCATCACTTTGCTGATTATGTAGCGGATACGGCACTTGCTAAGCTTATCCGTCAAGTGGAGCTGTTTGGCTTCCACCTTATGGCGCTTGACGTTCGTCAGCACAGCCAAGAGCATGAAAATGCGATGTCTGAAATTTTGGCGAAAATGAATGTGGTTGCGGACTACGCGTCACTTTCGGAAGAAGAGAAAACGGATCTGCTTCACCGTCTACTGAACGATCCGCGCCCGCTAACGTCGGGTCACTTGGATTATTCGGAGTCTACGCGTGAATGCTTGAGCGTTTACCATACGATTTACCGGGCACAGCAAGAGTTTGGCGTTAATTGTATCTCTAGCTATCTGATCAGCATGACGGAAGCAGCGAGCGATATGCTTGAGGTTATGGTATTTGCGAAGGAAGTCGGCTTATTCCGCAAGGAAGCTGACGGTACCATCCGCTGCACGCTGCAATCAGTACCGTTATTTGAGACGATCGACGATCTTCATGCGGCGCCAGCCATTATGAAAGAGCTGTTCGAGATGCCGGTTTACCGCCAAGCGGTTGCTGCTCGCGGCAATCTGCATGAGATTATGCTTGGTTATTCCGACAGCAACAAAGACGGCGGCGTGGTTACAGCGAACTGGGAGCTGCGCGTAGCGCTGAATGACATAACGGCTGCCGGCAAAGAGTACGACGTGAAGCTGAAGTTCTTCCACGGCCGCGGAGGCGCTCTTGGCCGCGGCGGAATGCCGCTTAACCGCAGCATTCTGGCGCAACCGCCTCATACGATTGGCGGCGGCATCAAGATTACCGAGCAGGGCGAGGTTCTCTCCTCCCGTTATTCGATGCAAGGTATTGCATACCGCAGCTTGGAGCAAGCAACATGGGCGCTGATTACGGCCGCTCGTCTGGCGAAATACCCAGAGCAAGCACCGCAAGCGGAAGCGGAGTGGGATGAAATTGCACGTTCGATTTCCGAGACGGCGCTCGAGAAGTATCAGGATCTTATTTTCCGCGATCCGGATTTCTTGACTTACTTCAAGGAATCTACGCCGCTGCCTGAGGTTGGGGAGCTGAACATTGGCTCCCGTCCGTCCAAACGGAAAAACAGCGATCGTTTTGAGGATCTGCGCGCGATTCCTTGGGTGTTCGCTTGGACGCAAAGCCGTTACCTGCTGCCTGCATGGTATGCTGCCGGTACTGCATTGCATCAATACGCAGGCGAGGATGAGGCGAAGATGAACACGCTTCGCACGATGTACGAGAAGTTCCCGTTCTTCCGCTCGCTTATTGATAACCTGCAAATGGCGCTAGCTAAAGCAGATTTGGTCATCGCGAAGGAATATGCGGATATGATCAAGGACCAAACGATCCGCGATCGTATTTTCGAGCAAATCGAACAAGAGTATAAACTGACTTCCGGGCTGATTCTCAGCATTACGGGTCAAACGGAAATTTTGGATAATGTTCCTGTTATTCAAGAGTCGATCCGTCTACGCAATCCATACGTCGATCCGCTTAGCTACATGCAAGTGCAGCTGCTAACCGAGCTTCGCGCGCTTCGTGATAACGAAGAGGATGATCCGCAGCTGCTACGCGAGGTGCTTCTGACGATCAACGGCATTGCGGCCGGCCTTCGGAATACAGGCTAATCCATTAAATATATCGCTTAGGCGAATGAAATCAGCTAGCCATGGTGTAGACCATGGCTGGCTTTTTTTATGATCAAAAAAGGGAACGCAATGCTAGCGCATCAACATTATCGAACATTAAGAACAGCTGAAATCAAGCCTTTTATTTTCTTATGTTCCTTTATGATCCGCTTAAGTTTCGTTTAAGGTATATCCTGCATGATAGGTACATAGGAAACAGACACCTACACCTACTATGGAAGGATGATAAAAATGAACGAGGAAAATAAACGCCCGGAATCATCGAACGATACTTATACGGAAACTCATACATCGAACACGGCAAACGAGACTCCTGCCACTACTTATATTTATGAATCCAGCAAAACTACCAATGAGCTTAGAGACTCTTATGAGAGAGAACTAAATGTACAGAAAACGGAAAGCAGGCCGGTAACGGATGGGGGGAAGCGATCGAAACGTGCTGGGAGAAGCTCAGCAAAGACGCTGCTTGCCTCATTCTTGATCGGTGCGATGGTCATCGGCGGCTTCTCGTATATGGCAGATAAAAACAATCTGTTTAGCGGAAATGAGCAGGCGCTGCAAAGCAGCGGTTCGAGCGTCGTAAGCCAATCCGCCCAGCAGGATGCAGGGCTGTCTACGGCGTCGTTAAGCACTAGCGATGACATTGCATCCGTTTATGCCGAAGCAAGCCCGGCGGTAGTGAAGATTGAAAATTACGGGGAGCCTCAGTCAGCTTCCATGTATGATGATCCGGGTTTCCGGCAGTTTTTTGGCGGCGGACAACCGGGGCAGCAGCAGCAACAGGAACAGCAACAGCAGGAGACAAATAGCGCAGAGCTGCAGCTGATGGGCTCGGGAACAGGGTTTTTCTTTGAGTCGGATGGTTACATTTTGACGAATGAACATGTAGTCGCGGGCGCAAAGGAAGTGAAGGTTACCGTCCAAGGTTATGACGAACCTCTTACAGCTAAGGTTCTCGGTTCGAGCTATGAGCTCGACCTGGCCGTGCTGAAGGTGGAAAGCCCTGACGGCAACGCGTTTCCTTCGCTTAAGCTTGGAAGCTCTGACGCTACTCAAATTGGCGATTGGGTTATCGCAATCGGCAATCCCTATGGCTTTGATCAAACGCTGACCATGGGTGTGCTGAGTGCCAAAGAACGTCCGATCACAATCGCGGATGAGCAGGGCGAACATGATTACGAGCATCTGCTTCAAACGGACGCTTCGATTAATCCGGGCAATTCCGGAGGACCGCTCCTTAATGAAGCGGGTGAGGTGATCGGTATTAATACGGCGGTTAACGCAGAGGCACAAGGCATCGGCTTCGCTATTCCTACAACGACGATTACGAAGGTGCTGGAGCAATTAAAAACGAATGCGCTGTAATCCGCAAGGCATATATTAATGCAGAAGGTCTAGAGGCCGCTTGGCTTCTAAGACCTTTTTGCTATTGTACGCGGATACTGGCCGAAGGTCGAAACGATATACTAGCCTGAGGTCGATTGCTGTGTTCGCGCCAAACCGATATAATGGCTGAATGACATTGCTTTTTGAATGAATGATCACGGAAGGCCCAGGAAGATTCGGAAGGTATACTTTCTCAATTGTCTTGCTTTTTAAGCCCATGTCGATTACGATTTTCCTTGAATGGTAATCATTTGAATTCAGCCTGCGCACCTCCTTTTCTCTTAAGGCTGGTTTAGGCAGCTTTTGCTGCGCGCGGTACGGTTTGTTGAAGGTGCAGCACGGAGATTAAACGACATATCGCAGCGGCGGGTATGGCCGAACCTTGCGATTACATACAAATAGCAGTTGTACCATGTAATAAGGTTGCCTGAGCCTATAGCAAGGCGATTTAGTCGAATGAACGGAAGGTTTGGAGGAGTTAAGGTGAACGTATTGGAAGCACGCCTGGCGAAGTTAGCGCTCAAAGGCGATCAGCAAGCATTTGCTGAGCTTGTAGACCTCTATCAAGATAAGCTCTTTCATATGGCATATCGAATGTTAAACAGCCGCCAGGAGGCGGAGGATGTGGTTCAAGACACCTTCCTTCGCGTATACAAAAACCTGGACCGATATGATGATACATTGAAGTTTTCGACCTGGATTTACAGGATTGCGACGAATCTCTGCATTGACCGGCTGCGCAAACGCAAGCCGACCTATTCGCTTGACGCGGAATCATCCGATCACGAGGGCCTGGATGGCTATTCGATGATTCCAAGCGACAACCGGACGCCGGAATCAGAGCTTCTGCTGTCGGATACGCAGCGGATCATCCATGCGGCTATCGCTTCGCTGCCGCCGAAATACAAGAGCGTCATGACTCTCCGATATATGCAGGATCTTTCCTTGCAGGAGATTGGCGATGTGCTGGATATGCCCGTGACAACGATCAAAACCCGTGTTCACAGGGGCAGGGAATTTCTTCGCAAGAAGCTGGAGCACAAATTATAACGAATAAGAGAGGCCTTGCATGAAAATGGAAGCCATGTCCCGGACATCGGCTTTTTTTCGAGGGCGGATATCCTTATAATCATATTATCGTGTTTGAATTCAAAAAAAAGTGAAACATCCCTCTCGTTAGCAACGTATCCTAATAGCGAGAAAAGAACTTAATGCGCGAGCATCTGAAAGAAAGGACTGGCTGCTATGAATTGCAACGTCGCCATCGTATGGATGCATGACTATTTAGACGGCGAGCTGCCGCGTGAAGATATCGTTACGTTAAAATCTCATCTGCTTTCCTGTCCGGCTTGTCGCAGTCGGTTTGAACAGCTCCAGAAGACGGACGCCGCGGCGTTCCAAACTTTAGAAGCGATTAAGCCTGCCGCGGATTATGACAAGAACGCATCAGAGCAATTGACGCAGCGGATTATGCAGCAGCTGCCGAAGAAACAAAACAAGCAGCGGAACCGTGCCGTACGCTTCATCTACAGGTACCCGGGAGTTACCGCGGCCGCAGTGTTTGTACTCGTTATGCTGGGAAGCTTCTTCACCATGTGGGAAGAGGACACCAAGCTTATTGTAGCAGGCGAGGATCTTCAGCAGGTCATTATAGAAGGCAATACAGTCATTGTACCGGAGGGAGCCCATCTAACGGGGAACCTGACCGTGGAGAACGGAGTGGCTGAAGTGAAGGGCGAGGTAGACGGTAACGTAACCGTCATTGACGGCTCCTTGAACTTAGCCTCCACCGGCCATATCGCAGGTCAGAGCAGAACCATTGACCAAGCGCTCGATTGGTTCTGGTACAAAGTGACGCAAACTTTTGGCGGTAATGCTCGTTAATGCAAGCTGCCTCCCTCTTGCAGGGGGGCGTTTTTTATTTTTTTTCGAAAAAAAGGATTTCCAATCCCATATATAGAAAATAATAAAGTTGAAAACCGATAATAGACAAGAATAAGGGGATCGGCTGTTGGGGGTTGGCATATGAGTTATTTCTCGGATTTGACTTGGCATGACTGGTTAAAGGACATCATCGATGTTGGCATAGTCAGTTTTATTATTTATAAAATGATTTTGCTGGTGCGCGGAACGCGTGCGGTTCAGCTTTTGAAAGGTATTTTTATACTCGTTGCGGTATGGGCGCTCAGTACATGGTTCAATTTGTATACGTTAAAATGGCTCATGAATCAGATGTTCACGTTCGGTATCGTGAGCGTGCTCATTATATTTCAGCCGGAGCTAAGGCGCGTGCTGGAGCAACTTGGCCGCGGCAAGCTGTTTGCGCGTTCGTATTCCCTTGACAGAGATGTCGTTAATGAACAAATTGACGGCTTGATTAAGGCTGTCCGCTTTATGTCGGAGCGTAAGATCGGAGCGTTAATTGTATTCGAGCGAAGCACGGGGCTGAGTGAATTGATTGAGTCGGGAATCCGTATGGAGTCGAAGATTACATCGGAGCTGCTCATTAATATTTTTACGCCTAATACACCGCTTCACGATGGCGCGGTTATCATACGCTCCAATCAAATCATGGCAGCAGGCTGTTACCTGCCGTTGTCGGAGAACCCTTTTATCAGCAAGGAGCTTGGCACGCGCCACCGCGCCGCTATCGGCGTAAGCGAGGTAACGGATGCCGTTTCGGTTACGGTGTCAGAGGAAACGGGACAAGTATCCTTGTCGCTGGGCGGTATGATCGTACGCGATATTAACGAGGAATCGCTTATTTCGAAGCTGTTCGATGAGCTGACTCCGAAGACGAACGGGCGCGCGAAGGAACGCGTGACGATATCGTCTTTCTGGAAGAGGAAAGGAGGCCAAGATGGATAAATGGCTAAGTCACCCGACCTCGCTCAAAATTATTTCCGTCATCGTGGGATTGCTGCTCTGGGCTGTCGTGCACATTGATCCGGACACATCGCCTCAGGCTGTTACGTCCAATGTAGACACGAAGACGATAGAAGCATCTGTCATAAAAGCAGACGGACTAGATACGGACAAGTACGTAATGACGGCCATGGAGCCATCCGTGGTTCGCTTGGACGTACAAGGAAGGCTTACCAATCTTCTTAACGCCTCCTCCGATGACGATTATGTCGTCAAGGTGGATTTAAAAGACGCGAAGCCGGGCATTCAGGAATTGCCGTTGGTTGCAACCTTGCCAAAGGGAATTCAACTTGTTGAAATGTCGCCGCGAACGGTAACGGTGCAAATCGAAGAGATTTTGACAAAGCCGTTCGAGCTTCAGGTAACGACGGAAGGAAAACCGGCAGCAGGTTATGTGGTAGGCGCTTCTACGGTAGTAGCGCCATCGGCCGGCGTTCAGATTACGCTGCCTAAGGACGATATGAGCAGGGTTGGCGTCGTTACAACGGAAGTTAATGTAGAGGGCGCAGATAAAACAATCGTGAACAAAAAGGCAAAGGTTGTCGTTTATGACACGGACGGCATAGAAATGACTAACGCGATCATTTCTCCGGAAACGGTGCATGTCGAGGTTAAGATCACGCCTCCGTTCAAAACACTGCCTCTTCAGGTGCGCTATACGGGCTCTCTGCCGGAGGGGCTGAGCCTGGTATCCGTAAAGCCGGCCATTGACGAGGTGACGGTATACGGCGAACAGAAGGCGTTAGACGAGCTTCAGGTCTATGACGGCGTTGTGCTCGACCTCTCCAAGGTGAAGCAATCCGGGGCCGTGCAGGTCAAGACGGAAGCGATTGACGGCATTAAATCGATTGATCCGGCTGAAGTCACGCTCGAGGTTGTTGTTGCGCCTATCATTACGCGAACCTTTACGGGATTGCCTATTGCCGTAGAGGGCGCCTCGAGCGGAACATCTGCGGTTTTCCGAAATCCGGCTGACGGGAAATACGATTTAACCGTGAGCGGCGCTGAGTCAGTGTTGAATGCACTGAAGGCAGAAGCGATAACAATTATCGCAAATGTCGAAGGGCTAAAGCCCGGCTTGCACGTTGTAACGCTCCAGGTGGATGTGCCTGCTTACGTGCAGACAGTGCTCGGGAGCGGGGAGACGTTGACGGTATCGATTGAAATCGTGGAAGAGGAAGCCGCGGGGACGGATGACGAAAACGCGGAGGAGGTTGGAGGCACTCCGACGGAGGAGCCTCCAACGTCTACTCCGACGCCAACGCCGACGCCGACAGCGCCGGATACCGGCGAGGAGAGCGCTAACGGCGGCGAAAATGCTGCTGGAGGTCCAACAATGAATCCATAATCAACAAAGCAGCATAAGTAGATAGTAACAAACGCACTATATGACAAAGGAGCATTTTAATTATGGGGAAATATTTCGGTACAGACGGTGTTCGCGGGGTAGCAAACCGGGAGCTTACACCTGAGCTAGCATACAAAATCGGTCGCTGCGGCGGCTATGTTCTAACGCGTAAGGCTAACAAACCTAAAGTAGTTATCGGCTTGGATACACGGATTTCGGGCCCAATGCTTGAATCGGCGCTTATTGCAGGCCTGTTGTCCATCGGCGCAAGCGTCGTTCGTCTAGGCGTTGTTTCTACGCCGGCGGTTGCTTATATTACGCGTGAGACGGGCGCTGATGCAGGCGTTATGATCTCAGCATCGCATAATCCTGTAGAGGATAACGGCATTAAGTTTTTTGCGGGCGACGGTTTTAAATTATCGGATGATACCGAGCTCGAAATCGAGCAGCTAATTGATGCGTTAACGGATGAATTGCCACGTCCCGAGGGCGGCGATATCGGAGCGGTATCAAGCGATAAAGGTGCTAAGCAGCGTTATTTGGACTATTTGAAGACAACGATCAAGGGTGATTTCAGCGGTCTGAAAATCGTGCTCGACTGCGCGAACGGCTCTGCTTATGAGCTGGCTCCTTCCGTATTCCGCGAGCTTGGAGCGGACATTATTACCGTGGGTGCCGAGCCGGATGGGCTGAATATCAATGCAGGCGTCGGATCGACGCATCCTGAATATTTGCGTGAGCAGGTTCTGCAACACGGCGCGGATCTAGGGCTTTCTTTTGACGGCGACGCGGATCGTCTCATTGCCATCGACGAGAAGGGCGAAGAGGTCGACGGCGACTTTATTCTGTGCATTATCGGCGACGCGATGAAGCGGGCCGGCAAGCTGAAGGAAGATACGATCGTTACGACGGTCATGGCTAATATCGGCTTCTTTAAAGGTGCGGAGCGAATCGGCCTGAAAACCGCGCAAACTGCTGTCGGTGACCGATATGTTATGGAAGAAATGCGTCGCGGCGGCTTTAACCTTGGCGGCGAGCAATCCGGGCATGTTATTTTCCTTGACCATATTACGACGGGTGACGGCATCCTCACTGCGCTGCAGCTTGTTGATACGCTTGCAGCCTCCGGTAAGAAGCTAAGCGAGCTTAAGGCTCTCATGCGTAAGTACCCGCAGAAGCTTGTTAACGTACGGGTAGCGGATAAAAGCTTGTACCAAGGCAATGCCGCAATCGAAGAAGCGGTGAGACTCGTAGAGCTTGAGCTTGGCGATAACGGCCGTGTGCTTGTGCGTCCTTCGGGTACGGAATCTCTGATTCGCGTGATGGCGGAAGGTCCGGAGAAGGATCAAGTCGAGGCGTATGTCGATCAAATCGCTGAAGTTGTAAAAAGCGAGCTTGGTTAATTTTTAATAGCAGAAAATGTCGAAGGCTTGTCGGACCTTGTAGAAGACGGGTCTTCGACTCCTTTTTTTGGAAGATACTTGTGTATTTTTTCATCGAATGGTTGCACAGCAGCGCTAAAATGAATATGATAGGTAGTGTGATTCAGGAAGGAAAGAGAGGATAGAGGTTATTTAAGCATGTTAAGCGCCAGAGCTTGCGTAGTGGGCAGCCTTGTTGCCGAGCCTTGTATTTAGGGCTTGAAGCGGGTGTTCATACGGGAAGCTGACGAGGTGAAGGTGTTCGAAACATTCGGCGGGGACCTTCCGGTATTGCAAGCCAACCGAAAGCCGTTACGTAAAACGGCCGGGCGACCGGTCATACAATCGTGCGGCGGGCTTATTATTTTTCGTATTTGTATTCATCACTCCCGTATGTCCTAGATGCCACCTGTGGGGTGGGCACGGGCAGAGGGGTTACATTTTCCGCAATGATTGCGATTAATCTGTGACAACTTCATATTGCCTGTGCCACGCATTGGCGGCATCCGATAAAGGCGGGAAAATAACCTATCGGAGGCTTATTAAATTATGTGTGGAATTGTAGGATATATTGGTAAACGCGACTCTCAGGACATTTTGCTCGAAGGATTGAAGAAGCTGGAGTACCGGGGATATGATTCCGCCGGTATCGCTGTCTTCACGAAAAACGGGCTTGAAATTACAAAGTCCAAAGGTCGTTTGGCGAACCTTGAAGGCTTGCTGCGCGAAGAACCGTTAGAAGGTTTTGTCGGTATCGGTCATACTCGCTGGGCTACTCATGGTAAACCATCTGATGTGAACTCGCATCCGCACACGGACAACACCGCTAAGTTTTCTGTTGTTCACAACGGTATCGTTGAGAATTACTTGAACCTGAAAGAAGAATTGATGGCAAAGGGCCATGTATTCGTATCGGAGACAGATACGGAAGTCATTTCCCATCTTATTGCTGATGAATACAACGGCAACATCGTAGAAGCCGTACAACGTGCGGTTAAACGTATGCGCGGAGCGTTCGCGCTTGGCGTATTGACAGAGTTTGAACCGGATCGTCTAGTAGCTGTTCGTTTTGCAAGTCCGCTTGTTATTGGCGTGGGCGATGGCGAAAACTTCATTGGTTCGGATATTCCGGCTATTTTGGAGCATACGCGCAACGTTTACATTTTGAACGACGGCGAAATGGCTATTCTGACAAGCAGTTCTGTCGAATTGATGACGACTGAAGGCGAAAGTATTTCCAAGGAAATATTCCATGTCGATTGGGATCTTGTAACGGCGGAAAAAGCCGGATTTGATCACTTTATGCTGAAAGAAATTCACGAGCAGCCAAAAGCTTACCGTGATACGATGATTAGCCGCATTGCAGAAGACGGCAAATCTGTGCAATTAAAAGAGCTGGGAATGACAGCTGAATATATTAAATCGATTCGTAAAGTACACATTGTGGCTTGCGGAACGGCTTACCATGCAGGGCTTGTCGGTAAATCGGTTATTGAATCGCTTGCGCGCATTCCGGTTGAGACGGATGTTGCCTCCGAATACCGTTACCGTTCACCGATCATCACACCGGATACCCTTGTCATTGTAGTCAGCCAATCCGGCGAAACGGCGGATACGCTTGCCGCTCTTCGTGAAGCACAGCGCAATGGCGCTCGCGTACTGGCGATCACAAACGTTGTGGGCAGTTCGGTTGCACGCGAAGCAGACCATGTGCTTATCACTTGGGCAGGTCTTGAGATTGCGGTTGCTTCAACAAAAGCCTACACATCGCAGTTGATTGCATTCTACCTATTCGGTCTTCACCTGGCGGGCACGCTTGAAACACAAGAAGCGGCTTATATCGAAGAAGTAATAGCTGCTATGCATAAACTGCCTGAGCAGGTTGAACACATCCTAGAGCAAGCTGCTGTACTGAAAAAGGTTGCGGAATCAATCTCGCATCACAAGCATTTGTTCTTCATCGGCCGCGGCGTAGACTATGCTGTAGCGCAAGAGGGCTCGCTCAAGCTTAAGGAAATTTCTTACATTCACTCCGAAGCTTATGCAGCAGGAGAACTGAAGCACGGTACCTTGGCCCTGATCGAGGACGGTATTCCGGTTATCTCTCTTGTAACGCAAGAAGAGCTTTACGAGAAAACGCTAAGCAATATTAAAGAAGTTAAAGCCCGCGGAGCTCATGTTCTAGGCATAGCGAACGAAGGCAGCGAAGAAGAAGTAGCGAAATCCGTCGATGAGTTGTTCGCGATTCCGAAGACACTTCCGATCCTGTCGCCAGCATTGTCCGTTATCCCGCTGCAGCTGATTTCTTATTATGCATCGCTAGCGCTTGAGCATGACGTGGATAAACCGCGTAATTTGGCGAAAAGCGTTACGGTGGAGTAGGTTAGTTAAGTGAATTGGATGTTTGTGTTCAGTGAAAATAAAGTATTAGACTGACGGAATAGGCCATACTGCTACTAGGGGCTACTACTGTCTCAGAACCGACATCCAGAATAAGAACATGACTCTATTTGAGGCTACCTATGGTAGCCTCTTTCCATTTTATGTTGGGAGTGTCGTTTATTGTGGCAAAGAGAAAATGAGAGATAACAGATAGCAAGATTGATAGATTCATCAAAGAAGGCAGAGGACAAGGATTGGGAGCCGACTACCTTCCATGGCTGCGGGTACAGGATGTGCCGTCAACAGGTAGATCGACCGCGGTGTGGGCTGGACTACCGGCAGGCAGCACACCTTTCTTTCCGATCTGGAGCGTGATTATTTCTATGCCTTGGATTTTGCCGACGAGGTGACCGATATTAGAGAACAATATCCCCTTCTTCTGTTGGAAGAAACGAAGCTGATAGCGGAGAAACTCGGTGTTGAACATCCCAAAGATCCTAAGACTGGCGTGGATGTCGTCATGACGACAGATTTTGTTATTACATATATGGACAAGGAATTCGCAAGAACGGTCAAGCCTTCAAAAGAGTTGGAGAATGATCGCATACTAGAGAAATTCGAAATTGAACGAATATATTGGGAGTCCCTTCAAGTCGATTGGGGAAATTGTGACTGAACGGGATTTGCCCTATACGCTGATTCGGAATGTCGAATGGATTCATAAGGAGTACCACAACGAAGATGTCCGGACGTTGGGTATCTTTGCTGTTCAGAGCTTGGAGCGTTCGCTGGCAGCATCGCTTTTGTCAGGCACAACGATAGCAAAGGCTTGTCTGGCTTGCGATGAGCAATTGGGGCTTGAAACCGGTACTTCGTTGGCTATGTTTAGACATTTTCTCGCTAGAAAGATTTGGGCTGTTAATATGAATGAGAAGATTAGTCCTTCCGGCAGCGCTAACGGATTTTATGTTATTGAAACAAAAGATCAATTGGCGAAAGGTGGTTAAGGTATGCATATCCTCTATGAAAATATGGTTGTCGAATGGCAATTACCTGAATCCGACTAGCGTCAGATCGAGAGAATTCTATGGATTGCTCCTAACAATGAATATATCTATTGTATTGCAATGGAAGATAATAAGGCTTTCCCGGTTATGAAGGCTTATTCCGAATATGCCTCAGGCCTTGAAGCGAGGCTGTGCAAGCAAGTGGAGTGGACGAATTCGACGTTCAACATGGCTACCGCGCCATGGATTTCCTCATCGAGTCGGATGAGGGAATTCAGCGTGAAGTGTTCCATTCGGTTGCCGACTTGCTCAACCTCGAGGTCGACCTACTCTTCTTTGACACGACTTCCACTTACTTCAAGACGGAAGAGATAGAAGAGGAATCGCTTCGACAGCGAGGAAACTCTAAGGATCACCGGCCTGACCTACCACAGGTCGTTATTGGTTTCGCGGTTACGCGTGACGGTATTCCGATCCGCTGCTGGGTTTAGCCGGGGAACACCGCCGATATGAGCGTCGTGCCCGAGGTGAAGAAAGACCTTATTGGCTGGAAACTCGGACGCGTCATTTCCGTCGCGGATCGCGGATTTTCTTCCGAAGCCAACCTGCGCATCTTCCAGCAAACCGGCGGCCATTACATCATTGGCGAGAAGATGTCTTCTGGCAAGCCATCGGTTGAAGCTGCGCTTGCCCATCCAGGGCGATTCAAGACCGTGCGCGATAATTTGGAAGTCAAAGTCATCACGATCGGCGATGGTGAAGCGCGCAAGCGCTACGTGCTGGTTCGCAACCCTCAAGAGGCCAAGCGGGATGCCGCGCAGCGCGAAGGACATCTGAAGGCAATGCAAGAAGAGCTCGATAACTTGAAGCGACTCGATGGGGAGGCACACAGCAGGGCCCACTGCCGCCTGCACAGCCACATTACGTACAAACGCTACCTCAAGATGGACAAGCGCGGCAACCTGCGGATCGACAAGGAAGCCGTAAAAACGATGGAACGTCTCGACGGGAAGTATCTCATCCAGACCTCTGACGATACGCTTTCTTCCGAAGATGTCGCACTTGGCTATAAACAGCTTCTCAAGGTCGAGGCTGCCTTCCGCACGCCGAAGCAGTCGCTGGCGCTTCGCCCGGTCTATTACCGAAAGGATGATCGCATCCGCTCTCATGTTCTGCTCTGCTGGTTGGGGCTTATGCTAATTCGGATCGTGGAAAACCAAACGGGTAGAACGTGGCGAGACATGCGCAATGTATTTCAACGCATCCACTTGGTAGAAACCCGTTCCGCCGATGGAACGGTCTACCAACGAACGGAATTGACAGATGAACAAAGGGGTATTCTTTTACAGCTCGAATTGCCCGAACCCCAGCAAATATGGGACATTTCATTAAACCAGGCCCCAATAACCGTAGGCATACGCCTAGTTATCCACAGACCGCCCAATCCCTTATGGCTCTAGGGTTTCGGCGGTTTGTGTATCTACCAACTGTCGAAGCCGAGATTCCGATATTCGGAATACGTTCATATCGGCGGCGACGAAACGAACAAGAGCTATTACGACAATTGTCCCGTCTGCCGGAAAGGCATGGAACGATTCTCGCCTTCCAATGCGGAAAGCCTGCTTCGCGATTATGTCATTCGCGCGGCGGAGGTCGTTAAAAGGAACTGCAAGAAAGCCATTGTATAGGAGGCTTCTCGTCCCAACCGGGAATCGAGATCCCCCGCGACATTACGGTGGTAGCCTGGGAGAGCTATAATAATACGCCCGACCAGCTTAACGCAGCGGGATATACCTTGATTAACGCGTCATGGAAGCCGTTGTACGCGACGCCGACAAAACATTGGCCGCCTGAGGAGATCTATGCGTGGAACTCCAGATGATGGGGGAATTATTGGGAGAAGTCGGAGGCATACGCAAATCCCATTCAGTTGGACGACAGCTTCAAGCCGCTTGGCATGCAATTCTGCTCTTGGGAGAAAGAGGAGAAACATCAGATCGGCCTGTTGCATTTGAGAGTTCTGGCGATGGCGGAGCGAGCCTGGAATGAGCGGCGTCAGATGGATTAGCCGATATTCGCCCAAATGTTAGAGCAGTTGGATCGCAAAACGATCAAGCTGCTGGAGAAGGGGAATAAGCTTCCCAGCAGTTGAATAAACGTTGAGTGCGCTCGTTATAGAGGGGAGAAGGGGCTGTCCGCTTATTGGACAGCCCCCAGCCTTTAAACGAGTATTTACCCATGATTAAAGAGATAGAGTATTAAGCGGTATTTCAAAAGCTCGTTTAATCACTAAACCGGCAGCAAGTTTCGTTTCGTCCGGTTTGTTATAGAGGTATGTCATTTGTACGTTATTAACCGTTACCGGCAGTTGATGCATGACTCTGGCTTTGATTTCGCTGAACATCTCGGGGCTGATCGATTGAATGACAAGGCCAGTCATAAGCAGGCTGTCTGGATTAATAAATGTAATAATGTTAGAAAGGGCTACCGAGATGCCATCGACAATTTTTTCATACAAGTTAAGAAACTTGGCATCTCCTGATTTTATGCCTTCCGCAAACTCATCTAGCGTACATTTGATAGATACACCTAGCCCGCTGCTGGAAGCAAGCGTCGTTAAGCATCCGGATCTGCCGCAATGGCAAGGATAAGCGTCTTCCCCATAGAACCCTTTATAATGCCCGAATTCCCCTGCGACAAAGTTGGAACCCGCTATAATTTGTTTATCAACAACAATAGCGCCACCGGTACCATAATCGAACTTAATTGTGATATTGTTATTCGATTCTTTCAAGCACCCATTCATGTTTTCGTAAACGGAAAGAAGATTAACATCATTTTCGATATGCACAGGAATATGATATTTGTCTTCGAGAAGCTGACTGAGCCGCAGACGATGAAAACCTATGCCAGGCGTGCGGAGAACGATGCCATGCTGAGAATCCACCAGGCCCTGTATACTGATGCCAATGCCTTTTATTTTTGAGGCGTTAGGCACTTGACTAATCAGCTCATCAATGACTTCATGGAGCAGTTTCAGCAGCACATCAACGGAGCCATATTTGTTAATCGTGCGTTCAGCTGATGCGACGGCATCTTGGCGCAGGTTGTACACTTTCCCGCGAATATATTTACCGGCGAGCTCAAGCCCAATGGCATAAAAGCTGCCGCTGTTGATATGAAGGCCCACTCTTTTTCTTCCGCTTCCTGCTTCCAGATCAATGAGCTCTCCAGCCACGATTATTTTTTCCTCCAACAGGCGGTTAACGATATTAGTTACGGTTTGCCTGCTTAGTCCGGTCTTTTCTGAAAGCTCTACGCGAGAGATTGGCCCTTCGGAATAAATGAGAAAAAGAACCTTCTGCTGATTGATTGATTTTAGTAACATATGGCTAGATTTTTTGACCGAATCTCCCACGATATGCATCCTCTTTCCGACAACATATTATATATGAATCGAGATTCAAAACATTTGATAAATGATATTCATACTTTGCTCTAAGTGTAGCATTAATACGAAGGGAATAAAAGTTGCAAGTCAGGCCGGAATGAGAAACTTTATAACCCCACAATACAAAAAAAAGCTAAGGATTGTATTGACATTGTTTAAAAAATAGATATGATTAATTTGTAAACTGATTTGATTAAGTATAACAAATTGACGACTAGAGGAGCAATTCATGGTATGGATGGGATGGATAATTGCAGCAGCAGCGATAGCGGTCCTTACTTACATATGCTGGCTGCATGCAGTTAGGTTGAAACCTGGCAAAGCAGATGCGCTTATTGTACTTGGCTATGTATCTAAAGACGGCCGAATACATCCTTTGCTTAAGGAAAGACTGGATGAGGCTTACAGACTTTTTCGGCAATTTGGGCACAAATACATCATTGTATCGGGGGGAGCAGTTGGTTCACGACATTCGGAGGCGGATCTGATGAAAAATTATCTGGTTGAGAGAGGCGTTCCGGCAAAAAGAGTATTGAAAGAAGATAAATCATTTAATACGGTTCAGAATTTATTGTATAGCAAGCAATTATTGGAGCAGCAACAGTTGGAATCCTTTATCATTATAACGAATTTATTCCATATACGCCGCACAAAGTATATTATGCATCGTCTTGGGATGAAAGGCGGTTTCAGTGCAAATCGAAGCTTAAGAAGCATTGCGATATTTCAGCTGAAATTAACCTTTTTGGAAATTCGGGCTTTCAGGTTAACTCTCCCGATTATTAGAAGGGCCATTAATGATTATCAAAACAATTGACAAGTTGGCTGACATGACTTTATTAAATAATTGATATGTAAACGCTTACACTTAATTTTGGAGGTGAGGCTTAAAAGATCAAATCCATTATTTATTTACAAATTATTCACCTTGATTTGATTGATAATTAACAAAACATAGTTATCCTTGAATAGTTAATCCAATTTATTTATTAATTAAGAGGGGGAATAAAAATGTGGAATGGAAAAATGAATCGATTAATGAGTACGGGTGCTGCAGCATTATTATCTCTAACGATGCTCGCTGCATGCTCAGGAAACAACGGGCCTAGTCCAAGTACAACTCCTGCTGGCTCCGATAAGCCGGGTGCAACTGCAGAAGCAGAGGTTTATGAGAATGGATTGTCAAAGACTGAGAAAGTAACGCTAAAGGTAGGCTTCTTTGTTGGAGGTTATGGCCGAGAATGGTTCGATTATGCAGTTGAATCGTTCACAGCCAAGTATCCAAATGTCAAAGTAGACATCACGGCTTCTGCTGATATGAAGACGATTCTTTCTACAAAAATCTCTGCAGGCAATGATAATGACATGTTTGACCTATTCAATACAGAACCTTCTGGAGGCATTATAGGGCTCGCAGAAGCCGGTAAGCTTGAACCAATGGATGACATTTGGGATTTCCCTCTTCCAGACGTACCGGACAAAAAGGTCAAGGATCTTATGATGCCCGGCATGTATGAGTCAACGCCGCTGATCAATGGGAAAAGATATGAATTTACTACGGCGAGCAGCTTTGGCGGGTTGTTCTTTAACAAAAAGCTATTCGAAGAGCATGGCTGGAACCAAAATCCGAACACATGGGAGGAATTTAAAGCACTGCTAGCAGACATTAAAGCGGACGGCATTGCTCCAATTACGTTTCCGGGCATTCATCCAAGCTACCATAACTGGGCTTTCGGAACAGCCAAGAACTTTGAGTTAGCTGATATCAATGGCCATGTCGATGAGTTTATCGAAAATTATAGAACTTATGGTCTGCCTCAATACACAAATCCAGAGACGGTTGAAACCTGGACGCGCTTCTATGAGCTTGGCAAGCTAGGATATTTTGTAGAAGGACTTCCGGCATTGAACCATACGCAATCGCAAATGCAAGTTATTCAAGGGCAAGCAGCGATGGTATCGACAGGGACTCATGTCGAGAATGAGATGAAAGAAGCAACGCCTGAGGATTTCGATTGGGGCTACATGGCTGTTCCTTTCAGAGACAACACCAATCAAAAGCTTTGGATTCGAAGCGGAACTTCAAACTTCAACTATATCTGGGCTGCTAAGCCGGAGTTGAACAAAAAGTGGGCTAAAGAATTGATCGCATGGCTCGTTACGCTTGATAATCAACAATTTGCTGCCGAAAAAGCAGGCGCTTTGCCAATGCGTAAGGATTTGACGGATGATCCTGCCAAAGTGGCTAACCTTTCCAGCTCTGCCCAATCCGTTCTGAAGTACATTGCGGATAATAATGCCCAAACTTTTAAAGCAAGCCGGTCTCTCAACATTTCCGATCCGAATCTTGCTCAAGCGGAAAAATTAATGAATGAGAATATCGCGAAATTTGCAATGGGCATGCAGGATCCGAAACCGATTCTGGAGCAAGCTGAAGAACTGCTGAAGAAAGCTCTAGAGGCTGAAAAGAAAAATTAAGACGTGGTGGAGCGGGGAGGATTCCTCTCCGCTTCTCCATTGCAGCCTCTGGGTCTTATAGGCTTCACGCTGAACAGGACTTATAAACGTCTAGTAAGATAGGAGTTGACCTCACGTGTCTGATTCAACCGCTGTGAAGACTGTACGCAAGCTGGGTCTAGAAAAAGCGAATACGCAGAAGTGGATATTTCTTATCATTGCCATCGTGCCTTCCTTTGGCGGATATTTGCTTTTTACATTGTTTCCGAACATTCTATCTGTCTATTATGCGATGCTCAATTGGGACGGGTTTACGGATGCAAAGTTTGTCGGTCTGTCCAATTTCATCACCGCATTCCAAGATAAATATGTTTGGCGCGCGCTTACCCATAACTTGATTTTTATGATAACAGTTCCATTCTTCGTTATTATCATCTCTTTGCTTCTTGCCTACCTAATTACAAACAAAACGTATAAAGAAAATAAATTTTTGAAGGTGCTGTTTTTCTTCCCGAACGTTTTATCGACGGTCGTAGTCGCTCTCCTCTGGGCCTTCATTTATGACGGATCGTATGGTTTGCTGAATGGCCTTCTAAAATTCATTGGCATTGATATAGGGAATTTCTATTGGCTGGGCAATGAAAGCACGGCGCTTGCAGCCATTATCCCGGCATGGGTTTGGGGCGGCGTCGGCTTGTACGCCATAATCTTTGCCAATGCGATGCTGGGGATTCCAAAGTCTTTGTACGAGGCGGCGATACTTGAAGGAGCCGGCCATATGACACGTTTATTTAAAATTACGATGCCGCTCGTTACGCCAATTATCCGCGTCAGCGCTTTGTTCCTCGTTGTCGGCACCATGAAGGGCTTCGAGATCATCCTCATTATGACGAATGGGGGGCCATTTGGTTCGACGGATGTAATCGGCCTCTACATGTTTAACTTAGCCTTTGGCGTAGAGTATCGGAATTACGGCTACGCTTCCGCAGTCGGTATGATTCTGTTCGTTATATTAGTAACTGCCAAGCTGTTAATCGATAAATTTGTGCCGAACAAAGGCTACGAGTATTAGTTTCCATATGAAGGTTCGGAGGGATCTATTTGAAGGAAAAACGAACGTTAATGGACATTGTGTGGCGTGTGGTGCTTTATGCCTGGGCGCTGACCATTTTATTTCCTTTAGTCTGGGTTATTTATGAATCGTTAAAAAGCAATCCAGAATTTTTTCAAGATATATGGGCGCTGCCTTCTGAATTCAGATGGCAGAACTATTCGAAGGCTTGGAATCAATACGGTTTTGGCCAATCACTCTTAAATACGCTCTATTATGTTGGCGGAAGTCTAGTGCTGGGACTTTTCTTTACGACCATTAACGCTTATGCGCTTACTCGAATGACATTCAAAGGAAGAAAGCTGATTTGGGGCTTGATTATGTTGTCCCTGTTCCTGCCTGGCATCAATGCGCTTGTGCCTCAGTATGTCATTATGAGGGAACTGGATTTGACCAATAGCTTAACCGGATTAATACTGTTGTCCAGTTTGGGTGAAAGCGTGTTCTACCTGATGTTGCTCGGTGGATTTATGAGTTCTCTGCCTATGGAGCTTGAGGAGAGCGCAACGATGGATGGCGCGACATTATTCCAAAAGTTTTGGCGCGTTATTGTTCCGTTGTCTACACCGGGAATTGTAACTGTCGGCGTATTCAAGTTCCTGGGGTTCTATAACAATTTCTTGGCGCCGTTCATCTATTTGAGCGATCCTAAGAAATATCCCATTGCGGTACAAATGTATTCTGCGAATAAACAAATGGAATTTACTGCAGATTGGGTAACCTTGTTTGCCGGTGTAACCATTGCAATGGTACCGTCCATTATTATTTATATTCTATTCCAGAGACTACTTATGGAAGGTGCGACGATGGGCGCGGTGAAGGGATGAATGTCATGCATCAGGTACAAGCGAAGTATAAGCTGATTGCACTGGATCTGGATGGGACTCTCCTGACAGATCGGGAGCAAATAACGGATGAGACTAAAAAATGGATTCAATATGCCGTAGACAACGGAGTGAAAGTCATATTTTCTACCGGAAGAGGCTTGCAAACCGCGAAGGGCATCTGGGATGAGCTTGGTCTCGACTCCCCAATGGTGTTGCTCAACGGCGCAGAGATATGGGAAGGGCCGGGCAGGCTTTATAAACGTTTCTTTATTCCTCGGGAAACGATTCGCCGCATTCACGCAATTGCTGCCGAACGAGGCGATTGGTATTGGGGCTACAGTGTAGAAAGCCTGACAGGCGCCAAGGACTGGACGCCGGAGATGTTCGAGCGGGATTGGATGAAATTCGGCATCGGCTGCCAAGACCAGAAGAAGCTTGCGGGACTAAAGGATGAGCTGCTCAGTTGGGGATCGCTTGAGATTACCCACTCTGCCCCTGTCAATATGGAGATTTCAGTGCAAGGCATTACAAAGGAAAGCGGAGTACGCCAAGTATGTCAGATGCTGGGCTTGTCTATGTCTGATGTCATCGCCATGGGGGACAGCCATAATGACGCGAAACTGCTGAAGGCGGCAGGTCTCGGTGTGGCGATGGCCAACGGAGAAGAGCATATCAAATCCATAGCGGACGTAATCACGGCTACCAACAACGAGGATGGCGTTGCTCAGGCGATTCGGAAATATATATTCCAAATCGAGTAAACGTGGCAAATGTACGCATGTAGAGATAGAGGGGAGAACTTACAGATGAATGTTCAATCGAAAGAGATAAATTTAGATCAACTGGGCGACCCGATATACCAGGAGACAATGGAAGGCGAACAGTTGAGATGGCATTCTCCGCTCGAAGCGCCTTTTCATATTGCGGGCTTCCCTTGGCTTGCGCAGGATGGGATTTACAGACGCCTGCCCCTCGCTTCCGGGGCTGTCTTGCCGCCTGCGGTTGATACGCTTGCTTATTGTACGGCAGGCGGGCAAATTCGCTTTCGCACCAATTCTTCGAGGCTGGTCATAAGGGTGCGTCTTGCCGGACCGTCCAATATGTATCATATGGCGCCTACAGGGCAATGCGGAGTTGACTGCTATCTTGGAGAACCGGGAGAGCAGAGCTTTATCACCGCGGCTAAATTCAAGCCAACGGAAAGTGAATATGAATCAAAGCTTTATCGGTGGGATACAAAAAAGGAGGTGGCCGTCACCTTAAACTTACCGCTCTACCAAGGGGTAGAAGAGGTGTGGATTGGGGTAGATCAGGATGCCGACATAAGCGATGCACCTGCCTATGCAAGCAATAAACCCGTCATTATATATGGAACTTCGATTACGCAAGGGGGATGTGCCTCACGGCCGGGTATGGCTTATACCAATATTCTCAGCCGTATGATTCCGATGGAGTTCGTAAATCTTGGCTTCTCGGGAAATGGAAAGGGCGAACCGGAGCTTGCGCATATTATTTCGGAAATCGATGATCCGGCGCTTATTATTCTTGATTATGAAGGGAATACGGGCGAGGCCGGTAATATCGCACGAACGCTGCCTGCTTTTATCCAAATATTAAGAGAGCGTCATCCCGAGGTTCCTATACTAGTAGTCTCCAGGATCAGCACTGCCGAAGACCAGTTCTATATGAAGAGAAGGGAGCTTAATGATCGCCGCAGGTTGATTCAGATCGAGAATGTGGAACAGAGGCGGAAAGAAGGTGACCATAATATCCATTTCGTTGACGGTCTTAAGCTGCTGGGCAATGATTCCGTCGAAGAATGTACGGTTGACGGAACACATCCAACTGACCTCGGATTTTTGCGCATGGCACAATCGCTTGCACCAGTCATTAAGTCATTGTTGCGACTGTGATTAACAACAAGATAGATGAGATGAACAGCCTTCGGACTTCATGTTTTAGTTTAGAGGCTGTTTGTTGATCAGACACCTGTCTTACCATTTAAGCCGAAAAAGGAGAGGATTTGAGTGAAGTCCCAAAGAAGAAGACTGCCTTTTATTGTGCTGGTTTGTATCATTGCGGGGGTTGTAAGTCTTAGTTACGGCATTTTGGTATTCGCGTCTTCAGAGAAAGAAGGTGTTGTTTCAAATAAAGAGAGAGCCGAGTACTTAGGATCTTCCCTGTTCAAAGGTCACATGCATACCCATACATCTCTTAGCGATGGGATTTTGCTGCCTAACGATGCTTACAATTTTGTGAAAGCAAATACAGATTTTGATTTTTATGCAGTGACTGAACACGATGTGACTTATGACATCAGTACGGGCAGTGATTTTATTACGAATGTACAGGACTCTTATTCAGAAGAATACAAGCTGCTGCATGAGCAATCAGATGCTCACAATCGTGATAACGAATTTATTACGCTGCCTGGTACGGAAGTGACTTGGTATGATGAATCGGGCCATATTAACTTATTTAATGCCCCATGGTTTGCAAGAACACATGGAGTAGGTGCGGATGGCACTTGGGGCTGGAGCGACATTAAATACGATTTGCCAACCTTTTACGCAAGACTTGCCCAAGATCCTAACGCTATTGCCCAGTTTAATCATCCACGCTCGTCGGGAAATTGGAGCTTTAATGAATTTAAACACTTTAACCGGGATGTTGACAAAAACCTGAATATGATGGAATACAAATCCTCCAATGATTTTGCAATCTATACCAAGGCGTTAGATCGAGGCTGGCATGTATCCCCTGTGTTTGGCGGAGACGAGCACAAAGGAAATTGGGGCATGGTACAGCCCCATGTGACCGGAATGTGGGGGGATAATCTCACAAGAGAAGGTCTTTACGAGGCGATGCGAAATCATCGCACCTATGTATCATTTGATCGTAATTTAGAAATGGCGGTTTCGGCAAACGGTCAGATGATGGGGGCGATCCTTCCAGCCGATACAAATGAAATTAGTCTTAATGTACGAATAAACGACCCTGATGCTACTGATAATTTGGATAAAGTCGTTGTGTACAAAAACAGCGGCGAAATCGTCAAGGAGTACAGCAATATTGCCAGCAATCCATTTGAAATGCAAGAAACCTTTGCAAGTAAGGATGGGGACTATTTCCTCGTTAGAGCTTTCCAAGGGGACGGCGAAGAAGCTATAAGTGCTCCAATCTGGATTGGCGAGGAAACGAGGGGCACGGTGCATGCGCCTGAAATTAGGGTGCAAGGACAATATCCGGATACGATTAAGCTTGGGGATCAAGTAGAAGTGCTTAGCGCTTCGGCGACGGATAATCGCGGTCAATCTTTATCGGTGGAAGCGATCGTTCTTAATGATAAAGGAGAAGTGGCTGTTGCAAATCAGCAATTCAAGGTCGAGATGTACGGGGAATATTTCATTAAGTATGTAGCAACCGACTCTCAAGGAGATACGCGTGTTGAACTTATCCGATTGCTTGTTGATCAACAAACGCTGGATGGCGATAAAATTTTGAATGAATTTCAACCCATTGTTAATGTAGGTGCAAACGAACAAGAAGTTGGCATCAATTTAGTGACGGATAAGGCATTAGAAACGTCGTATGTTCAGTATAAGCCGGAGTCAGAGGCGACGTGGGACAATGCTGAAGCGGTCCAAGCGGAAGTTTCGTATTTTCAAGTCGCCTATGGCGATACGTTTGCCAAGAGTAACTATCGCGTGCTTGCAGCTCATGAAGCGAACTTAACAGATCTCGATTTAGGGACAACATATGACTATCGATATGGGGCTTCGCTGACTGGACCTTGGAGCAGCAGTTATAGCTTCAGGACCGCGCCAGCTACAGAAGAAGCTGTCATGTATGTGATGGGGGATCTTGAAGTTCCCGATCGCAATCCGGAAAGCTTCCAACTCTTTACGGATATGCTGGACGTTCTGCGGGAGAAAAATACAAACGGACAGACTGTGATTCAAGTCGGCGACTTGGCCTGGCTAGGCGGCAATAATTATGCTTGGAATGATGTGTTTAACAACATTTACAACAACGATTTGGCTCTAGTTTCTGCTCATATTGTCGGGGATCGTGAACATGCGACGGAACGGAAATTTGGGCCGTACTCCGGATTTTTTAACCTGCCGAAGAATGGCGGAGGCAGTTATCGGGAAACGAATTATTCATTTGACAATGGCGATATGCATATTGCTGTTCTGAATTCTATGGTGGATTTCGACAAGCAGCTGTCATGGCTGGAAAAAGATTTGCGGGCAACCGATAAAAAGTGGAAAATCGTCATGGGGCATTATCCTTATTATGGCGGTCAATCTGGCGATGAGACCGGGATGGATATGATGAGAGCGAAATTGTCTCAAGCATTTGAACGGCTTGGCGTTAGCATGTACATTGGCGGTCATGATCATCTGTATAAACGGACAACCATACGAAACGGTGTAAAAGATATTTCGGAAGAAGCGATGAATCTAGGTACAACTTTTGTAACGGTTGGTTCATCAGGTCAAACGTTCTATGATAATAAATCATTTGACTGGGATCATATCGTTTACGATGAAAATAAGCAGACAGGCGTTATTTTAGAGTCAAACGATCAATCCCTCACTTTGAAAGCTTACAATAGCGACGGGGTAGAAATTGATTCATTTACGATGAAACAACCTGAAAATTATTTGAACTTAACGAGCGCCATTATAGAAAATAATGTCTTGAAGGGCGTTGGGGTTCTGAATTACCCGAGCTCGATTGAACGTGTCACCGTTATCGGGGAGAAGCGTGATCATACAGGCGAACAGCTGTTGGAAACGGTTATTCAAGAAGCGACACTAGAACATCTCGGACGTGAACAAATCATCCTATTGGACAACCCTCTTGCATTTGGCGATGAACATATGATCGTCATAAGATTGGTTAATAATCCAATCGATAGAGAGCCGTTAACGGACCCGTTAATCGCTAAAGAAGGAATGCTGGGCGATGGTTCGGAAGACAACCCTTATCAAATCAAAAGTGCCGGTGGACTTAATAAAATACATGAGTTCCCGGACAAACATTTTATTTTAGATCGGGACATTGATGGCAATGGTGTGTTTTTTGAAGCAATTGGCGCGAATGACACGCCATTTACCGGGACGTTTGATGGGCGGGGACATACGATTACAGGCGTTGTTGTCTCCTCGGGCGGCGCGGGTCTCTTTGCTATTAATGAAGGGACGATTCGAAATGTAGGAATAATCAATGCTGACATTGATGTACGCCGAAGCAATATTGGGATCCTGGTTGATCAGAATGACGGAATCGTGGAATATGCTTACAGCACCGGATCTATTAGAGGCAATTCTACAGTTGGCGGGCTTGTGGGCTTCTCGAGCGGTATCGTAAAAAACAGTTATTCTACAGCTCGCGTCAGTGCACGAGGCAAGCAAGCCGGCGGTATCATTGGGATTACTAATCGGGGCAGTGTAACGGAACAGGTCTATGCCATGGGAGCCGTTATAGCAGAAGATTCAAATGCCGGCGGTATCAGCGGATACGGATATAACAATACGGTCATTAGAAATAGTATGGCATTAAATCCGTCAGTTGTTACAGGTACGGCATCCAATCGAATTGTCGGCAGAGTGTTAGCTGGGGATACAGCCACTTTAGTCAATAATTACGCCGATGAAAATATGTTCGTTAGCAGTGAGAATGTTACAGTGAATGATCCGAACAATGAAAAGGGTCAAGGGGTCAGTTCAATCGTATTCGCGAAGCAATCATTTTTCATAGAGACCCTCGGTTGGGATTTTGATTCGATCTGGATCTGGAGTGAAGATGCAAAGCGTCCATTGCTGCTAAGTAATTTGGAACAAATTAACCAAGACAATATGCCTAAGCCGAAGCTTGATCAGAACGAAGACGGATATTATATCATCCGTTCGATTAATGAATTAAAGACGATTTCAGAATTTCCAGATGAAAATTATATATTGGAAAATGATCTTGATTTTGAAGGGAAGCTTTTTGAACCCTTATTTAAGGGGACGCCTTTCCTTGGCATTTTTGATGGAAATAATAAATCGTTATACAACTTTAAATCAGAAAGTGGCGGCTTGTTCCATCTAAATGGCGGGACGATTAAAAACATAGCTATGGTAGATGCAAGCGTCACTGGCGGGAATAATATAGGCATACTCGTTAACACGAACAATGGAACAGTAGAGAATAGTTATGTAACGGGTTCGATCGAGGGCTCCAGCACTGTGGGCGGTCTAGCGGGCTATTCCAATAGCATCGTGAGAAACAGCTATTCTACTGCAGATGTAACGGCCCAGCTGAACCAGGCTGGCGGTCTGATCGGAATTACAAACTCAGGCAGTTTGACGGAAAACGTGTATGCATCCGGAGCCGTTCAGGCGCTTAGAAGCAATGCAGGCGGAGTGACTGGCTACGGCTATAATGATACGGTTGTCAGAAACGTTATTGCTCTTAACCCTTCAGTCGTGACGCCGACTATGGCGAACCGTGTGGTGGGACGAGTTCTTGCCGGGCATACCGCAACGCTTGAGAATAATTATGCGTTCGATGGCATGATTGTGGATATAGAAGGCGAAAGTATCGCCGCTGCCAATAATAGAAAGGGATTGGGGCTATCCCAACAACAAGTTGAAGACCCTATTACGTATACCGATAGACTGAATTGGGATTTTGAGTCGGTCTGGATGTGGAACGATACGTTAAAGCGTCCGGTATTAAGCAGTAATCCTGAAGAGGCAAAAGAGCCTGTCGTGCCATTGGAAAGAAATGAAGCAGGTTATTACAAAATCAAATCCATTGCTGATTTGAACGTTATGGAAAGCTTCCCGGCAGAAAAATATATTTTGGATCAAGATTTGGATTATTCCGGACAGCCGGCTGAGTCACTGTTTAAAGTGGTTTCGTTTACCGGCGTTTTCGATGGCGACGGAAAGAAAATAGTTAACTTTAATTCTTCGAGCGGCGGCTTATTCCATCTCAATGGCGGAGTGATAAAAAATATCGCTATGATAGATGCTAGCGTCACTGGCGGGAGCAGAATAGGCATACTCGTCAACACGAACAATGGCGAGTTAGAGAATAGTCTTTCAACAGGCTCCATTACAGGCTCCATTACAGGCTCCAGCACAGTGGGCGGGCTAGTAGGTTATTCCAACGGTATCGTCAGGAACAGCTACTCTACCGCGGATGTAACCGCTCAGGTAAGTCAGGCCGGCGGACTAATCGGAATTACGAACGCGGGCAGCTTAACGGAAAACGTGTATGCGTCCGGAACCGTTCGGGCGATTACGAGCAATGCGGGCGGAGTGACTGGCTATGGATACAATGATACGGTTGTCCGAAATGTCATTGCTATAGGTCCTTCGGTTACGGCGCCAACGATGGCGAACCGTGTAATGGGACGAGTTCTTGCGGGGCACACCGCCACTCTCGAAAATAATTATGCATTTGATGGCATGATTGTAAATAAAGAAGGTGTTGCTGAGGGAGCATTAACAACCCTTAAAGGATTAGGTCTATCAGAAACTGAGATAGAGACTCCATCCACCTATACAGACAGATTAGGGTGGGACTTTAACGCGATCTGGAAGTGGGATGATGTTGCTAAACGTCCTGTTTTACAATCAGTATTAGAAGGCAACGAAGAAGAGCCCGTTACCCTGATTGAGCTTGAGCTCGAAGGACCGGCTGTGCTAATCGCTGGAGAGAGTGATCAAACGACGACCACTGCAGTATACAGCGATGAAAGCCGTGAAAAGGTAGAGACAGACGTCACCTATACAAGCAGTGATCCAAGTATTGCGGAGATCAGCGCAAGCGGTGTAGTAACGGCAAAGTCGGAAGGAATCGTATTCATCACGGCAGAGTATGATGGCTTGATTTCATCCTATGAGCTAATCGTTCTTAAGAAGGAAGTTCAGCCTGAGCCTGAGTTGATTCGGTTGGAGCTTAGCGGAGTGGATCCGCGTATGCAGGCGCATTCTACCTTAAGTTTAGTCCTTACTGCAATCTACGAAGATGGAACAAGGCAAACGATAAGCGATGGCGGAATGTATACAAGCGGCAAGCCGCAGACGGCATCTGTATCTGAATCTGGCGTTGTAACCGCTCACCGTCCAGGTGCAGTAACGATTACCGCATCCTATCAAGGAAAAACGGCTAGCTATAAGGTGAGAATTAACGCAGCGGGCGGTATTTCCTTTACTCCATAGATATGCCCCATTATTTCTATTTAAAATGGAGGAAACAGAATGAAAGCAGCAAAGCCACTTGTAATCGCGCATCGCGGTGCTTCGGCGGAGGCTCCCGAAAATTCTTTAGCAGCATTTATGCTAGGTGTCAGGCAGGGATGCGGTATGATCGAGCTGGATGTTCATCTTACAAAGGATAAGCAGGTCGTCGTTATTCATGACCACACATTAGATCGCACGACTAATGGTGCAGGCGACATCGCTAATCTTAATTACAAAGATATTAAGGGTTATGATTGCGGCAAGTGGTTTGGCGATCAATATGCTGGGGAATATGTTCCTCTGCTTGAAGAAGTGTTGACGAAGGTACCTGCAAATGTACAGTTTAATGTAGAAATAAAAGCTGCTGAAACGCCCGGGATGTTGGATAGCTTAATTGACGTATTAAACAAAACTGACCGGATCGGAGGTACAGTCGTATCATCGTTCCATTATGGATGCTTGGCAGAGCTAAAAGTAAAATTGCCTGAAATTCGCATTGGCTTGCTTTATCATCAAGAGGTTGCAGATTTCAAAAAGTTCGAGAACGAATCGGGAGTTGAGGTGTTTTCGCTGCATCCGCACCACTCGCTTGTAACAGAAGCCTATATGGACATTGCAAATAGGGGGGGTAAAACTGTCTATACTTGGACAGTTGATGGAGAAGTAGATTTGAAAAGACTTATTGAATTGGGTGTAGCAGGCATTATTACAAATAAGCCCGAGCTATTAAGAAAGGTGCTGGAACAATAATCGAGCATTAGAAGAAGGGCCATCTCATGGCCCTTTTCTACTGAATATATCACATTTCCATGTCGGCAATGGCGAAAGGATGATAGGCAATGTTTATGGAGATGGAGAGCGTGTGGGAGATATCTTGGCTGGATTTAACAATCCGTATGGTTTTATCGGCGTTGCTGGGCGGCCTGATCGGCATAGAACGCGAATGGAGCAACCATGCGGCGGGCTTCCGTACGCATATTTTGGTCTGTCTCGGCTCTACAACCATCATGCTCATGTCAAGCTACGGCTTCGGTCAATTTATCGACGAAGTCAATGTCCGGGTCGATCCTGCAAGGCTGGCGGCGCAAGTGATTAGCGGCATCGGCTTTCTGGGAGCGGGCGCGATATTGCACAATGGCAATATGATCAAAGGATTGACGACGGCGGCATCGATCTGGACGGTTGCGGCGATCGGGCTTTGCGTAGGAGCTGGCTTCTATACAGGCGCGCTGGTGTGTACGCTGATGGTGCTGATCAGCTTGTACGTTCTTAACAAGTGGGAGAAGGTGTTGCTGCGCCATCGTCGGTACCAGTCAATCGAACTGAAGGTGATGGACAGCCCCGGATTGTGGGGACGAATCGCAATGGTGTTCGAAGAGAATAACATTCGAATATCGAATTTGATGATCAGGCAGGAACGGATAGAGTCCCGGCGCAGCGACGAAACATCAGATGCGGAGGGGGATTGCACAACGCTTCAGTTCAAATTGAAAGGTTTCAAGGCCAGCGAGTTTCTGACGGCGATGGAAGAGATCATGAAGCTCGAAGGCGTTCTGGAGATCGATTCTGAAAGCGTACTCTTTGTGAACAAACAGGCTGCTAAGCGTAGAGGCAAGGGCAAAGAGATCCGGCTTTCTTTGTAGCGATTGCATTGATGGCAGGATAAGTGTCTCTGAAGGAATGAATACGGGAGCAATATCCGCAAAGACCCCACTTGTTCATCCCCACGGCGCCGATTGTGATACAATAGTTCAACAAGCAAGTCTGAGGGCGGAAAGAGGGCTTCACCAAGCCGCTCATTACGCAGCTAGAGAAGGAAATCGCGGAGCTCCAGGCGCTCGTACGCGACCAGAAGAAGAAACGCGAGAAGACCGAGGCGAAGATCAAGGGACTGAAGCGCAACCAGAAGCTTAGTCAATCGGCCAGCGACCTAAGCAACAAGATCACGCGGGAGAACAAGCTGAAGAAAGAAATCGAGCAGATCGACGCCTCGCTCGTTCAAGCCTCCAAGCAATTGGCGGAGAAGAAAGGGCTGTTGGAGAAGCAGCGGGAGAAAACGAAGGCTCCCTAATAAATAGAATGGAGGGGCGGACCAGAAGTCAGTTTTCACTGACTTTCTGGACAGCCCCCTTTTTTGTTTGACAGGCCATTACTAATCCTTGCTGATGAACTTGTACTGAAATTACAGTCCCGTCTCGGCGAAGTAGCCGGCGTGGAATCTGTCCCGATGATGCTTTATTAGGTCATCGGGATTTTTGCATAAAGAAGGGGTGTTTCCCCAATTTAGATGAATACGATCTTAATTACGTTAACAAAGTTCCGTCTGGAAAGATCGGCTCAGCTGCTGGCCAGCACAAAGCGGCAAGTGACGGAGGTCGCTTCTGACGTAGGGTTAACGTAAGACTGCGGGAAAAAGAAGCATAACCGAGGAAGAGGCACGGAAGCTTGAAACAATTATCGAACAATGGAAAATGTCCGATACAAGGATAACATTTCAAGGACTTGCAAAAGCTCTTAATTGTCCAGCCATTATTCTTCATGTGAAGCCCTATGAGGATATGGTTATTGCAGCTCAGTCAGAACAACAGTTTCTTCTTCACAAAAAGGAAAAGAATGAGTTGCGAAAAAAAGTGAGGGAATTCATAGACTCTAAGCTGCAAAGTGGCGAATGAGATATATGCTCATATTGGTCGAGGTGTCAATCATCTGAAAAGGCGTTTTTCTTGGCTCAGGAAGTGGATAACATTAGTTGCGAAAAAGGATCAAGAAAATCGTATAAAGGAAAAAAAGGAAGATTTAATTACTAGCGTTTTTCTCGCAGTGGAGGAGATTTCCGCTACATCTTCACATCTGAATTTAGACGATATTGCTAATCATCTTGGGGTGAACAGAGACATTCTTAAGCTATATGGGAAGTTACTGAGGCAAAAAATCAGGCTAAGCTTCGGTACAAAATCGGAATCGTTAAAAACAAAAATCATTGAAACGATTTATGTCATTTTAATTTATACGAATGCTGGTTAATGCCATTATAAATTATCAAAAGTGTCATTTGGTTGCAGATAAACCGAAGGTTTAGGTGTATTCTTTATGCCAATTGTAGATATACCTTACATGTATGTTTTTCTGAACAATCAATTAAAAATCCTGGTTTCTTTCAAGAAGAATTGAAATTAATTGAAGAATTAATTGCAGGTGTAGAACATTCCATTTACTGTATTCCCCTCACCTTACACCAATTCGATAGATCTTTAATACCTGAAGGGTTCGGGGATAAACCTATTATTGATTTAGCCGGAAATAATGATAATGATATTGAAAAGTGTGCTAAAAGAATCAAAACGACCATTCGTGATCACAGAAGTAAAAATCAGTCTAATACTTTATTTTCTTCTAACACCTGAATCTCCGCATGAACCAGAACGAACCGTACGCCGGACGCGGAACGCCTAAGCCGGACCACGGTTTTGGTGTCCATAGGGGATTTGAAATTCAAACTTGGTGCCGCGCTCCGGCGTGCTCTCGACATGAAATCGAACCTGATCGCCATAGACCAGAATAAGTCTGCGGAACGTGTTGAAAATGCCGGTATGCTTACGGAAATAAGGATCCTTGGTTGTCCCTTTTTCTTGAATCAACTGCCTAAGCTTGTCCAGCACGTCCGCGGATATCCCGGTTCCCGTATCGCATATCACAATCGTCATTGCGTCCGCTTGGGCCTGAACCTTGACGGTGAGCTGAAACTCTTCGGTGCCCATATACGGACTCCAACCATATTTGATCGCATTCTCGATGTAGGGCTGAATGCTGAGCTTCATGACCGGAAAATCGAGAAGCTCGGGAGCGATCTCGAAACAGGCGTGAACATCTTTGCCGTTGCGATAGTAGTGGATCTTCAGGAAATTGCGGATGTACGCCATTTCCTCTTTCAGCGTGGCCCATCCATCGTCGCTGCGAATGGTGTATCGCATCATGCGGGAGACGGACTGCACCATATCGCCGACGGCCTCGCCGTTGTTCCTGACCGCATAGGATTCGATCGTCTCCAACGTATTGAACAGAAAGTGAGGATTGATCTGGGCCTGCAGCTGCAGCAGCTCGCGTTCCTTCTCCCTCATGTTGGCCTGGTATACTTCCCGTTCCATGAACTGAAGCTTGTCGAGCGTTTGGTTATAGCTGTTGATTAAAAATCCGATTTCATCGTAGTTGTGCTTCATCGGCACAGGGACGTAGACGCCGCGCCCTAAGCTTTGCATCCCTTTCTTCAACCTGAACAAGGGCTGAAGTATGTTGCTCATGACAGGGAAGGCGATGATCAATGCGGTTACCAGGCTGAAGGCAGCGATCAGAAGCGTAAGCAGATACGTTTGCCGAACCCCTTTATTAATGCTGTTAAGCGGAGCCGTCCATACGATCTTCCACTCGCTGCCTGGAAGATCGGCGTAGATCGCCTGATATTCACGATCGCCGGATGTGAACAGCAGCTGCCTGCTTGTCTTGTGAGCTTCCAGTCTGGCTTGTTGGAAATCTTGCATCAGAGCGGTGGCATCGGGCGATTCGGACACGGTCGTATCATTCTTCTCATGGTACAAAATAACTTGCCCTTCCTCGCCCTGCCGATTGCTGCTAAGCATGCTCTTGATTTTCTCTTCCTTGATTTCTATGATGAACAAGGCCTCTGTTTGGCCCGTGTCTGTATCCAATATTGGTCTGATATAAGAGAATACATTCGCTTTGCTATACAAAATATAAGGCAATCGATGCGCCGCAGTGAGCTCCGGCTTGTTGTTTGCAAATGCAGCCTTATAGGGATGGTCGGCTCCGAACGAATACAAAGGGTTCAATTGATTCTGGTACGAATCGAAATATACTTTCCCCAAGCGGTCGACATACAGTACACCGAGCACCTCGGGGTGAAATTGCAGCGAGTTCCGGACTATTGGCCGAAATCGAATCATATTATTGGCCTGCTCGGTTAATTGGTCGGCAGGTGTACCAAGATAGTTAAGGAAGCTTGTGTTAATAAAGAGACTGTCGAACGACTCGTTCATGGCTTGCAAATAATCGGACAGCTCCTTGGAGACGAATTCCACATACTGTGAAGAAATTGATGCCGAATACTCCGTGCTGGAGCGAAACATAAAGTACTCGGAGCTATAGCTAACCAACGATATGGGAATGATCGAAATCAGAATCAACAACACGAACAACTTGTACTTCAGCGACAAGCGTTGTATGATACGCTTCAAATATGTGAATAAGGACAAACACGGGTTCCCCCCTCGTTCGCGTCATTTCCTGGATATGCTTCGCTTTAGGATTGCATAAAGGAGTTGGATTTATTATGAAAATCTGTGTCGTTGACGATGAAAGTGAAGTGCGGGTCAGCATTATTCAAAAGCTGACGGCGCTTTTTCCGCATGAGCAAGTGTTTAATGCGGAATTTGGATATGAAGCCCTGAAGCGAATCGAGCTTATTCAACCCGATCTTGTTTTTCTGGACATCCGCATGCCAGAGCTTGACGGACTGAATATTCTTCAGCGCATACATGAGAAGTATCCTGCTATTCATGTGGTCATTATATCAGGGTATGATGATTTTGAATATGCGAGGAGAGCGCTCACACTCGGCGCCACCGGCTTTCTGCTTAAGCCGGCGGATCGCGGAGAACTGTCGGATATTGTCCTTAAGGTGAAAGGAATGCTGGTGCAGACTTTTATAAAGGAACTGGATCAGCTTATGAGCGTCACCCCGATTCCGCATGTTTCCATGGAGCAGGTACAGCCTTTTAATGTCAGCCTGTGGTTTGATGAACGCGAATGGAAGCATATCGAGCTAGGCAATCGCGCAGCGCTATTGGATCAATACAACACTTCCCACGATATACTGCTCACAGTGACGCTGGATTCCGACCTGGAAGCCATCGTATTAAGAGCACCTTTGGAAGAATCGGCGAGCGGCTTCAGAGAGAGAAAAGCTTTTTTACCCGCATTGCAGTCGCAAATGCGCATGAAGAGGGAGCTCCGGTTTTTTCAGACGAACGATGCTCCTCTTTCCGGCAAACGTGCCGGACAGAAAGAGTGGGCGAAACAAGCCGTGAAGCACAGGCAGATCATTATACAGCATGCGCGGACCGGCGATATCGCGGAGCTGGAAATTGCCTTGGAGGCATGGTTCGAATGCTTGACGAATGTGACTTACGATGAGCTTCGGAAGGAATGCGCACATCTTATGGCTGTACTGGATGAAGGTCTGGGTAGGAACAATGTGATTATGGTGGACGAAGAAACGCTTTATTATTGGCATGAATGGATAGGACGGCATCATACATGGAAAGTCTTGAAGGACCGGGTTCGCCATATGGTGATAAACGGGGTCGCGGCACTTAAGAACCTTGATCAGCAAGATCGCGAGATTCCGCAAGCGGTTAACTGGTTTAAGCAGGCTCTGCAGGTAATCGAGAATTCAAATGAAAAAAACTTGAGTCTGGAGGTTGTGTCGGAAGCGGTAAATGTCCACCCCGTTACATTAAGCCGCATGTTCAAACAGCAAATGGGCATCACCTTCGTCCGGTTTCTTACTCGCAGAAGAATGAAGCATGCAAGCGCGCTCCTGCTGAACACGAGTAAGAGGGTGAACGAAATATCGGAGGATATCGGGTATGCCGATTATGCCTACTTTAGAAGCTTGTTCAAGAAGGAGTTCGGTTATTCGCCTTCGGAGTTTAGGAAGAATAATGGTATCCTGACCGAACCGGACGATGGTGAGTAAGAAGACAGAAAAAGAAGGGCGTGGCGCGGGTGGTCAGACTAAGGATACATATGCTTATGCTATTCATGATCGCGATAAGCTGCTCCGGATGTACGGATGGCAGCGCATATCGTTCCGGTTCGCCGGACGAATCGGGTTCCCTTTCTTCAACCACTAAGCTGAAGATATTATATGCAACGGTAGAAGCGGGGTCTGAGGCGGTCGTTAACGCGGCCGAAAACTACGAGAAGCAGACAGGGATAGGCGTCGAAGTAAGCACGTTTCCGTATAACAGCCTGCAGGAAAAGGTGTTTACGGAATTGTCCCGGATGAGCAGTGAATATGATCTCATTGCCGTCGATACTCCATGGATGCCGAAAATTATTCAACATCTGGAACCGATGACGCCTTTTATTCGTCAAGCGGCATCGACTGCGGATTTGGACGATTTCATCGCGAAATTGTTTTTGGATAGTTCTGTCTTTGACAAGGACATGCCGCAAAGGGCGCCGCTTGGGATGGATACTATCAATCTGGATCGTATAACGGCAGCGGGCTTCGATGTTTGGAGCTTGCCGATTCAGTCGAACGTGCTTACCGTCAGCTACCGGAAAGATTTATTCCAAAATGAGGCCAATCGGGCCGCCTTTAAAAAAAGGTTTAAACGCGAACTCAGCATCCCGACTACGATGGACGAATATAAGGACATTGCCCAGTTCTTTACCCGCGATACCAATCACGACGGGACGATCGATATGTACGGTACAACATTGATGGCGGGTAAGCATGAAGCCGGCTTCGTCGATTACAAATCATTTCTGAGCGTTTTCGGAGGGAAGCTGTTCGATGAGAAGCTTAATCCCGTATTTAATTCCGAGAGCGGAGTGAAGGCTCTAGAGACTTATGGAAGCTGGATACTTAAGGACAAAGTGACCCCGGCAGACGTTCTTACCTACACGTGGGATGAGGTCGAGATCGCTTTTGGCTTCGGGCAAGCGGCCATGGGAATGAATGTCCACGATATGAACCTCCATCCGAACCTGCAAGGCGGTCAGGTCGGCTATTTCATGCTTCCCGGCGTGAAAAATGGGGATACACTGGTACGAGGGCCCCATTTCGGCTCGTGGGGGCTAGCAATAAACAAGTATTCGGAGCATAAGGAAGCAGCTTATGAATTAGCAGATTACTTGACCAGCGCTGATGTACAGCGCGATTATTTGCGGTTTCGGCAGCACGTGACCCGGAAGTCAGCTTATGCGGCAGCCAAGGCTGTGCTCGACGAGTCGCTTCGCGAGTATTACGAGGTGCTCGGCCGATCCTTGAGCGTGGGTGTGGGAAGGCCGCGAATCAAAAATTACGACCAAGTGTCGGAGACGGTCCAAACAGCGGTGCAGCAGTATTTGACCGGGAAGAAGGATGCGAGGACCGCACTGGATGAAGCGGCTGCTAAGGTCGATCAATTGATGAGAGAGAGCGGATACTAACGAATAAAAATTAGCTTACTAGGTCAAAAGAAGGACTGTGCGATTCAAACATCGCACGGTCCTTCTTTACGTTCGGGTGAATTCTCCCACTAAAAAGTTCCCCCCTTCAGGTTAAATTCATCGTCTATTTTGGTAACCCCGTTCGCCCTATACTCAAGTTAATCGATTGTTCAGCTAATGCGAATGAATCGATCCACAACTTATATAAAGTGAGGGGTATCAGAATATGAAGAGAAGATTTATATCATCATTCGCTTTACTGATTGTATGCGGTATAACGATAGCAGGCTGCGGAAACGCCGGACAGAACAAGACGGAGGCGCCGAAAGAACATGAGGGCTATACGGCTTCCGGACCACTGACGATTAATCCGAATATTCCCGATCTGCCGGTTCAGGACATTGGCCCAAATGGAGAGAAGGCGGTATCGGCGAAGAGCCTGCAGCTTTCTGAAGACGAGTTGAAGAAGATCAAGGACGGGAAGTTCAAGGCTGCGATCGTCATGCATTATTCCGGTACCGACTATATGACAGCTGCTGTAGGCGCAATGGAAAATACGTTCGAGAAAATGGGTATTGAAGTTGTCGCGGTAACAGATGCCCAGTTTAAGGCTGAAAAGCAGGTAAACGACATTGAAACGGTTTTGGCGAAAAAACCAGATATTATGATCTCTGTACCAGTCGATGCTGTATCCACCGCAAGCGCATACAAGAAAGCCGTCGATCAAGGCGTGAAGCTGGTGTTCATGGATGGTGCGGCGCAAGGGCTTGTCCCTGGCAAGGATTATATCAGTATCGTATCCGGCGACAACTACGGTAACGGTGCGTTAGCCGCAGATATTATGGCGGAGAAGCTAGGCGGGAAAGGGAAGGTCGGCATTGTGTTTCATGATGTGAACTTTTTCGTGACAAAGAACCGTTCCGATGCCTTCGAAGCCCGCATTAAAGAGAAGTATCCGGATATTGAAATTGTCGCTAAAGGCGGGATTACCGATCCGAACAAGGGTGAGGAAGTTGCATCGGCGATGTTGACGAGAAACCCGGATATTAATGGGATATTCGCACCCTGGGACGTTCCGGCAGAGGGCGTTATGGCTGCTGCAAGAACGGCGGGGCGGAGCGATCTGATTGTCACTACAGTCGATCTTGGTACTAACGTAGCATTATCGATCGCTTCCGACGGCATCGTTCGTGGTCTTGGCGCACAGCTCCCGTATGACCAAGGCGTAGCGCAAGCCATTCTGTCCGGTTATGCTCTGCTTGGCAAGGAAGCCCCTGCCTATGTCGCATCGCCAGCTATCAAAGTAACCAAAGAAAATGTGCTGGAAAACTGGAAGCTGATCTATGGCGTAGACGCACCGGCAAGTGTACAGGATGCAATGAAGAAGTAAACATCCCAATTTACGGAGGCTGCTCATTGGCGGTCTCCAAATAAAGAAGGTGAGTGCAGTGGAACAACCCATTCTCGAAATGAAAAATATCTCTAAAGCATTTAATGGCATTAAAGTTCTGAATGATGTTAGCTTTTCGGTGAAACAAGGCGAGGTTCATGCGCTAATGGGCGGGAACGGAGCCGGCAAGTCGACGCTCATGAAGATTCTTACCGGCGTCTACACGGCCGACAAAGGAGACATCGTGATCGATGGAAAGCCGGTTAGCATTAAAAGCTACGAAGATGCAAGAGCGAATAAAATATCGATGATTTTTCAGGAGTTCAGTTTAATTCCGACACTAACCGTTTCTCAGAATATTTATCTAACCCGTGAAGCCAAAACCTCTTTGGGGCTGCTCGATGACAAAGACAATGCGCGCAAGACCGAAAAGCTGCTCAAAGAACTAGGTGTTGATATAAAACCGTCAGATGTTGTACAGGAGCTCGGAGTCGGCTATTGGCAGATGACCGAAATCGCAAAGGCCTTGTCGCAGGAAGCGAAGGTTCTCATCATGGACGAACCGACCTCGTCACTGACGAAGACGGAGACGGAAGTGTTGTTTAAATTCATTAATCAGCTTAAGGCAAAGGGTTACGCGATCATTTATATTTCCCACCGTATGGATGAAATTTTTCAGATATGTGACCGCATTACTATTTTGCGGGATGGCCGTAAAATCACGACCGAAATTATCAAGGAAACGACGCTTGATTCGGTCATTCAGAATATCGTTGGCGCGGAGTTCGACAAAGCGTTTGAGTGGGTCGAACGCGACTATGCTACCGATGTACCGCCCGTATTCGAGATTCGGAACGTCACAGCGGGAACGAAGGTGGACAATGTCAGCCTGAAAATCCAGCCCGGTGAAATCATCGGCGTGGCCGGCCTCATGGGGAGCGGGCGAACAGAGCTGCTGCGTACGATCTTCGGCATTGATCCGATGGACAGCGGCGAAGTTTATGTAAACGGGAAGAAGCAGAAGATTCGAAGCGCACGGCAAGCGATCGATGCGGGGATTGCCTTAATTCCGGAAGACCGCCGGATGCAGGGACTAGTTTTGCAGCACAGTATCCGTGATAACATGATCCTCCCGATTCTCTCCAAAGTGAAAAAAGGGATGCTGGTCGACAACAAGAAATCCAATGAGATCAGCAAGCGTCTCGTTGAAAGGCTAAACATCAAGACCGACAACATTTATAAGCAAAGCGGCCTGTTATCCGGCGGCAATCAGCAAAAGATTGTACTGGCCAAGTGGCTTGCCACTGAACCGGATGTTCTGCTGCTGGACGAACCGACGATCGGCGTCGATATCGGCGCCAAAACCGAAATTATCGATATCGTCCGCGAAATGGCCGCAAACGGCAAGGCGATACTCGTTGTTTCTTCAGAACTCCCGGAGCTTCTTGCACTAAGCGATCGCGTGCTCGTCATGCACGAAGGCAAGATTAAACGGGAGATGAAGCGCAAGGAGATTCAATCTGAGGAGGAGCTGCAATATGCAATCCAGGGATATTAGTATAACCAAATCTGTCACCAAACCGGGCGTGCTCGGATCCATAAAAAGTTTTCAATGGAGGAACTACATCGTTTATCTGGCCTTTATCGGCGTATTTATTTATTTCTCGGCTACTTTGTTCGAAGATGGTTTTCTGACATCGGGCAATCTGCTTAACATCGTGCGACAGACGGCCACTATTTCGTTGATGGGCCTTGCGATGACCTTTGTTATCAGCACGGGCGAAATCGATCTGTCCGTAGGCTCCATCGCCGCCTTATCCTCGCTGACGGGGGCGCTGGCCCTTCAATCCGGCTTCGGATTGATCGGCGGACTCATCGCAGGTGTCGGCACCGGGCTTGCGATCGGTCTTATAAATGGTTTGCTTGTAACGAAGGCGGCTATTCCTTCCTTCCTCGTAACGCTCGGTTCAATGGGAGCTGTTAAAGGGATGGCAATGTGGATCACTGATACGGCGCCGATTCCGATCATCAATAACAATTTTAATTTCATCTTCGGCTCGGGCGATATCGGTCCGGTTCCTGTTCTATTGCTGTGGGTTGTAGTGTTTACGATCATCGCGCATGTGCTTCTGCGCAAAACCTCGTTCGGCAGACAGACGCTTGCTACCGGCGGTAATGAGAATGCGGCTAAATTCTCCGGTGTGAAGACCGCGCGCATCAAGCTTCTGGTTTTCCTCGGTACGGGTGTAATGGCTGGCCTGGCTGGTCTACTCTATGCCGGACGTATGAATGCGGGGCGCTTCTCCTTCGGCGAAGGCGATGAGCTGTCCGTCATTGCAGCCGTCATTCTCGGCGGCACCAGCTTGTTCGGAGGCGTCGGAACGATTATCGGCACCGTAGTGGGTGCGCTTATGATCGGTACGATCAACAACGGTCTCATTATCATGGGCCTGGATGTCAGTCAACAAATGATGATCAAGGGTCTCATTATCATCTTGGCCGTCGTATTCGGTAAGAAAGCGGTCAAAAAATGAAAACTAAAATCAAAGCAGGTATTATCGGTACCGGTTTTATTGGACCGGCCCACATCGAAGCCGTACGCAGGCTGGAATTCGTAGAAGTAATAGCTTTGGCCCAGAACGGTGAAGAGAGCGCCAGGACCAAAGCGGAGCAGCTTGGCGTGCCGCTTGCCTACGGCGATTACAAGGATTTGCTCCGCAATCCTGACATTGACGTCGTACACAACTGTACGCCAAATCATCTGCATAATCAGATCAACCGTGAAATCATCGAGGCAGGCAAGCATGTACTGTCTGAGAAGCCGCTGGCCATGTCGAGCTCCGAATCTGCGGAGCTGCTGGCACTGGCACGTAAGCATGGCGTCGTTCACGGCGTTAATTTTAACTACCGGCAATATCCGATGATGAAGCAGCTGTCCGAAATGGTGAAGCAGGAGGAATTCGGCAGGATCAATGCGGTACACGGCAGCTATCTGCAGGACTGGCTGCTGTACGAAACGGATTACAATTGGCGGTTGGATGACAAAACTGGCGGCAGGTCGCGGGCTATTGCGGATATCGGCTCCCATTGGTGCGACACCGTTCAATATGTAACAGGGAAGAAAATTACGCAAGTATTCGCTGATCTATGGACCGTGCATCCAATCCGAAAGAAGCCAGTATCCCATGCGATCACATTCAGCGCAAGCAAAGGGGAACAGGTTTTAGAATATGAAGATATACCCGTCAATACGGAGGATTATGCATCGGTTCTTATTCGCTTCGACGATGGCAGTAAGGGAGCCTTTACGGTTTCCCAGGTTAGCGCCGGCAGGAAGAATGCGCTTAGCTTTGAATTGAACGGCAGCCGCAAATCCGCCTATTGGAAGCAGGAGGAGCCGGCTAGTTTATGGATTGGCCACCGTGATCGCTTCAACGAGGTACTGATGGCAGATCCGGCTCTGTTCCTCGAAGAAGCCAGACCTTCCATTCATCACCCTGGCGGGCATACGGAAGGCTGGCCCGACTCGGTGAAGAACATGATGCTGCAATATTACACATTTATTCGGGAAGGGAAAGACCCGCTGAAGGACAAGGCGAACTTCGCGACCTTCGAAGACGGACATCTATCAATGTGTATTATGGAAGCGATTCTTAAGAGCCATAAAGACGAGTGCTGGGTTCAAGTTCAACAATAATGGAGGGAACAGAGATGACGATGAAAGCGGTTGTTTTTCCAGGTGATAAGCAAGTGGAAGTGAAGGAAGTACCAATTCCAGTTCCGGGCAGCGGCGAGGTTCTCATTAAGATGAAGGCATCGGCAATTTGCCGCAGCGACATGAGCCTCTACTACGGCAGCAATCCCGTCGTAGGCGGAGAGTCGACGAAATCTGGCTGCATCCATCCTGGACACGAGCCAGCCGGAGAAATTACACAGACGGGAGACGGGGTTACACGCTTCAAGACCGGCGATCGCGTTGCCGTTTACTTGGCGATCGGCTGCGGCGAGTGCGCGCATTGCAAGAGCGGCTATAAGATGTTTTGTCCGGAATGGAAATGCATCGGCTTCGATACACATGGCGGCGATGCGGATTACGTCGTAGTTCCAGAAGAGAACTGCATGCGTATTCCAGATGAGATGAGCTACCTCGTCGCGGCGGTTTCCACCGATGCGGTCGGTACGCTCTACCACGCACAGAAGCGGATGAACATTAACGGCAGAGACACACTCGTTATTTTCGGTCTAGGGCCGATGGGTGGAGCGGGTGTCATGATTGCTAAGGGCTTAGGCGCGACCGTCATAGCGGTCGACATGCTGGATGAACGTCTTGAATTGGCCAAGGAGCTGGGGGCGGATCACGTCATTAATGGCAAAGAAAATGTACTGGAACGCATTATGGAAATTACGAACGGCCGCGGGGCGGATGCGGCGATCGATTGCTCCGGCAGTCCGCATGCGCAAAACACAGCATTGAACAGCCTGCGTGCGCACGGCCGTGCAGCTTTTATCGGTGAGGGCCGGGAGCTGACGATCAATCCGAGCAATCAGCTGATCCGCAAGCAAATCACGGTAATGGGCTCTTGGTACTTCCCGATTTTCGAGTACGACGAAATTACACGCTTCATTATCGAGCGTAATCTGCCTGTCGAGAAACTCGTTTCGCATACGTTTAAGCTGGATGAAGCTGAGACCGCATTCCGGATGTTCGATGAGAGATTGACGGAGAAGGCCGTGTTTATCTGGGACTAATACTAATCCGTCCATGGATGAAATAAAATCGAGAGGTTGTGTTCATTGTGAAAGGGATTTCGTTTAATACATGGGTGTACAGCAGCTTTCCGGTTTGGGTACCTTCTTACCCGTTAGAAGAAGTCATTCATCGTCTTGCTTCATTTGGCTACGACGGCATTGAAATCGGCTGCGCCAGTCCGCATGCATGGCCCGATCATGTGTCCGTACAACGCCGCAAAGATATTCTCCAGCTGCTGAAGAAGGAAAAGCTGAGCGTTTCATCGCTGCTGCCAGCTCCAGGAGGCGGTCCAGGCCATAATCCAAGCTCGCCTATTGCTGAGGAAAGAGCGTATACGGTTAATCACTACAAAGAAGTGCTGCGTTTGGCTCATGATTGGGAATGTCCGACCGTCATTTACTTGGCGGGCTGGGCCGTATACGGAACCTCGAAGAAGCAGGCGTGGGACTACAGTCTAGAAGCGCTCGTCGATGTGGCGCAATACGCGAAAGAGCTTGGCATTACTATAGTCGTTGAACCGACGCCGACTGACAGCAACCTCATCGAATCTGCGGATGACGCGCTTCTCCTAAGCGAGCAGTCCGGTCAGGATAACGTTAAGCTCATGTTTGATACGTTCCACGCATTGTACCGCAACGAAGTTGCGAGCGATTATGTTTACCGCATGGCCGATAAGCTTCATCATATTCATCTCTCCGATAGCGACCGGCTTCCGCCAGGTCATGGACGCTGCGACTTCGATGGCGTACTCCGCGCATTGAAGGACGTCGGCTACAAAGGCTATCTTACGTCGGAAATCGGGTTCCACTCGCGTCAATCCGATCCAGACTGGTACGCGAAGCAGAACATTGCCTTCTTGCAGTCCAAACTGGTCGAACTGGATTGGAAGAAAGAGTAATAAGCACATCCCAAAACGAGCCTGCCATGCGCAGGCTCATTTCGTTATAAAGTTGATTAGGATTGTCCTTCTTTTGCGGATTTTTGAAGCTGATCATCGATTATTGAAAGTTACGTTTGGGGGCAACGTGTATTTTGTTCTCCCCACTCCGAGGCGAACTGCACGAAACCGTAAGGAAAAGTATCTAAGTTTGATTTAATTATAGAAATCTTTTTGTATTTGTTTGTGTAGATTTCCATATGGACAGATTATTCTCTAACTAATATAATGGGAGCCAATCCGTTAAGAAATGGCGGGGCTGGTTAAGAGCTTACTACTCCTTAAGAGAGGTGAACAACGATGAAGCTTCTGCTAGTAGAAGATGAGACGGAATCCTTGGCAGGCATGAAACGCGCCGTAGAGACGATAGACTTGCCCTTTTCATTATATACTTCCAATCATGCTGACATCGCAGCCAAAATCATTCAGAATGAATGGCCGGATATGATCGTCACCGATATTATGCTTCCGGGAATGACAGGACTGGAATTGATCGAACGTTACACGGGCGGGGGATATCATCCTAAGGTAATTGTGGTAAGTGGATATAACGACTTCGAGTACGCTAGACGGAGCATTCGCTTTGGCGCGGTAGATTATATACTGAAGCCCTTCATCACGGAAGAGTTTATCGACAAGTTAACGAAATCCATGCTTCATATCATGATTGAGCAGGAGCAGAATCAAGAACTGAAAGAGCAAAAGGCATTTGCTGATATCGGAACTCAGTCGATGAGAGATAGCTATTTGCTCGATTTATGTTACAAAAGAACCTCGCTGGAGGAACATTTGTATCAGCGCTTGCGTCTCTGGGATCTGGAATGGATAGCGAACGGTTCCTATGGGATTATGGTTATGGACACTAAAGGCTTTCCGGACGGCAAACCCATGAAATCTAAATACGCTCTTCAGACATTTGCAATCGGCAACATCGTGCAGGAAGTCATTAGGGATTACAAACCGTCGATTCTTTTCAAAGATTTGAAAAACCGCTGGGTTCTTATCACGGATTCGCAATATCTGAAGCAGATCACCAAATTGATTGTAGACATGGTCGGTCAATATCATAAAATACATCTATCGGTCGGTGTAAGCGCTGCTAAATCGAACTTCGAAGATATTCACTCCGCTTATCAAGAGTCGGTCAAGGCGCTACGTGTTCAATCCTTGTCGGGCGAAGTCGAAATCTTCGATACGGAAGAACCTACCCTAGCCTGGGATCAAGATACGATCATGCCAGTGGATTTTGCCGCGATGATCTGTGAGAGGGACGAAAAACGATTAAAGAAAGCGGTACATCAATATATCCGGCAAACTGTGCTGATTGAGACTGTCGAGAACAGGGGTGATATCGTCCGGAACGTGATGATGTATTTATCACAGGTTTTGGTGTGCATCCGGGAATGTACGTCCAAGGAAATGGAAGAGATTCCGATGAAGATGTGGGAGGCATTGGACGAATGTAAAACATTAGAAGAATATGAAAGCGTTATCACTAATTACTTTCTTAAATTAATCCGAGATGTCTCTCCGCAGCACTCAAATGCCCTCATCGAAAGAGCGGTACAATTGATTACTAACCGGTACATGGAGGAGCTGAGCCTTCAATTGATCGCGGACGAGCTTTGTCTTCATCCTGTATGGTTAAGTCAATCTTTTAAAAAAGAAACGGGCAAAACCTATATGGATTTTCTGACGGAAACAAGAATCGACAAAGCTAAATCTCTGCTCCGCGAATCCAATTTGAAAATATACGATATTGCTGAAGCTGTAGGGTATCACGACCTGCAGCATTTTGGAAACATTTTCAAGAAGAGAACCGGTCAGACTCCCAAAGAATATAGGTACGGAAAATGAATTTGAGACAACTGTCAAATCATAATACCAAGTTGCCGTTATTCACGAAAATGTTCCTGTTCATGACAATAGCCATATTCATTCCGGTCGCGTCGCTGGGCTATCTATCATTCCATCAGTCTCGAGGGCAATTGGACTCCATCTCTTCACAATTTCTTCAGGATAACGTAAAGCTGAACGCAGCTCAAATCGACAATTTTTTTAACAGCGTGGAGAAAGAATCCGAGAAAATCGTCTCTTCGCTTGATCTGCAGAAACTGCTTCGTTCAGACCCGCCTAAGAGTCATGAGGATGAGACGGTTTTCATCGGCCGAATAATTGAGCTTATCCGGTTTCTAAAAGGGTCTTATGGATTATACGTGTTTCCCAACCAGCTTGAAAATTACCCTAATTACCGGAAACTGATTAACCAAAATCCAATCGAACCGAAACCTGAATACTTTAAGAGGGCCTTTGAAACGCATGGCAAAGGGGTTTGGTACCATGTCTGGGATGATAATCTGCAAAAGCCTGTCTTTATCTACGTCCGAGCGGTTCGAACATCCTACTACTACGAGGCGTTGGGCGTGGTCGTCATCCAGATACCGGATTCCATGATGCGGGAACAATTGGCGTTCCCGTCGTCCTTTAATAATTACTCGTTAATGCTAGTCGATGATAAAAACCAGATTATTTCTTCACCGTCCACCAATGTGTACAAGGAACCTCATTCGCTAGATCCAAGTTTGACTATAGCGGAAACAAAGCTGTCTGTAGGCGGGTGGAGCTTGATCGCGGCCGTTCCCAAAGAAGAGTTCACCGGAAATATCAACAAGATCAAAAGCTTCACCTTTTGGATCGTGACCAGTAGTCTGTTGTTGATCAGCTTCTTCCTCTTCGTAATCGTACGGAGCTTCACCATTCCTATAAAACATTTGGTTAGCCATATGAACAAGATTCGGACGGGCTTGTTATACCCCTTCCGTTCCTATACACGGCGTCAAGATGAAATCGGGCAGCTCGTAGAGGGATACAACGAGATGATCGTGGGCATGACCGATCTTCTGGAAACGACCAAGCAGATGGAGTCCGATAAAAGGCAGTTGGAGATCCAGACGCTCAATCACCAGATTAATCCTCACTTTTTCTATAATACGCTCGACGCTATCAAGTGGAAGGCGGAATCGGCAAATGAAACAGTGATCGCTTCGATGGTGACGAAGCTGTCGAATCTGCTTCGATTCAGCTTGAATAACGGTGATGAGTGGACGACGGTAGAGCGGGAAGTCATGCACGCCCATAACTATTTGGACATTGAGTTGCTACGAAGTAACCGTTCATTCCAGGTCTTTTATCAGGTAGATCCGGATGTTCAAAAGCTCAAGATCATTAAGCTGATTTTGCAGCCCATCGTGGAGAACGCGGTTAAGCACGGAATGAACCACCTTTTTGACGGGAAGGGCAAAATCCGCCTAACAGCCAAAAGAAGTGGCATGGACATCCTTTTTATCATCGAAGACAACGGGCCCGGAATGGCGGAGGAGCCTACGGAAAAAGCAAGGTCGGCGGGAGAACGGGAACATTCCGATGGTCACGGGTTGGGATTGAAAAACGTCCACACACGCCTGCAGCTTCATTTTGGCGGGGATTATGGTGTGCAAATGGATTCAAACCAGCAATCCGGTTTTCGAGTACTCATTCGGCATCCGATTCTTAACGATGATCAATTAAAGTCCTAGGCGAAGTAATCAAGGTAAAATGCCCCCGTTGAAGGGGCATTTTTTTTAATTCACTAAAAATACACGATTAAACCTTAATTCGTCCATGTTCAAGCGGAAATGCAAGCCCGTTATGATTAAGACACGCCAAGTGAAGGGGGAGGAACGGCAGCAACTAAACGAAAGACGTAAGAATTACTCGTGGAACAAGGAATTGTTCCGTAATACCGTTTCAAATCATGGAAACCATAATAGTATAGGGGGCTACGAATAACATGATACGGAAACCGTTACTGACAACGCTTACGATTTTTATCGGTTTGATGCTAGTCATCAGCGCTTGTTCGTCGAATTCGAAAAACGAAAATAACAGCGCGAGCAGCACACCTTCCGGTTCCGCATCTTCCGAGCTGGAGAAATCCGGAGAGAAGGTGACTTTGAATGGTGTTTGGCTGGGAGCTACGTGGGGAACCGCGACGGTTGAACTCGCGAAGGAATACGAAAAGGAAACAGGCGTGAAGGTGAACATCGAATTGCTCGGCCGCGACGTTATCTATCAGAAGCTGGCGCTCTCAATCGCCGGACAAGCCGACTACGATCTGTTTAACATCGACTACAATTGGATACCGGAATTTGCGTCCACAGGCAGCCTACTTCCACTTGACGATCTGATGAAGAAATACGAAGTAGACACATCGGCTTACATTCCGAGAGCACTCGCCATGACGCAATGGAATGGCAAGAACGGTTCGTTTGGAGATGGAGGCACGAACTACGGATTACCACAATCACTTGACCCTGCATTGCTATGGTACCGATCCGACTTGTTCAAAGACGAGAAAAACAAAGCCGACTTCAAATCAGAATACGGCTACGATCTAGCCCCTCCGAAAACGATGGAAGAATTCACGAATGCAGCGAAATTCTTTAATGGCAAAGAAGTAGACGGGCAGAAAATCTATGGTTGGGCCGCGCAAGGGAGCAAAGGATTCGGCAACGTACACACTTGGCTGAACTTCCTGTATTCCAACGGTGCGGACGCCATTGATTGGGATAACATGAAATCCTCACTCTCTACACCAGAAGCTATCGAAGCTACGAAGACCTGGGTTGACTTGCTCAAATACTCGCCTCCGGGAATCCACGACTACACATTCGCAGAAGTTGCATCTGACGCTTCTCAAGGTAAGATAGCTATGGCGATCCATTGGTCTTGGAACGCGTTCGAAGTAGACAACCCGGATACGTCCAAAACCGTCGGTAAATGGGAGTTCGTGCAAATTCCCAAGATGAAGGAAGCTGTACCACACTTAGCTGGTTGGTCAATTGTTATTCCGAAAACATCAAAGAATTCAGAAGAAGCCTTTAAATTCATGGCATGGCTGGAAAACAAGCAAAATGATGTTAAGCAAGCCCAGATGGGTGGCGGTGATCCGGTTCGAACGGAATCCTACTCCGATCCGACTCTCACAGATACGAAGATCGAGGGTACCGATATCAAAGCGTTCCGACGTTACGAAGCGCATGCTGAAGCAATGAAAACGACGAAAGCCCGTCCTTTCTTCCCTCAAGAAGAGAAATGGGAAAGCACGGTTTCCGAATTCCTGAGTGCCGCGGCTCTGGGCCAAATGACGGTTGAGGAAGCCATGAAGAAAGCGGACGAAGCCGTAGATAAAATGTTGAAATAAAAAATAAGGAAAAGGAGGGGGAAGTCTCTTCCCCTCCTTCCTACTACCCGGGAGAGGTTGACGATGAGAAACCTGAAACTGCAACGGACCGGGCCTTACTTGGTCATGGCGCCGGGAATGATCCTGTTATTGCTATTTGCCTTATATCCTTTTATATTCCTCCTCAAGATCAGCTTTCAGGAATATAGTCCGATTCAAATTGAGAAACCCTACGTGGGATTTGACAATTACACACAGCTGTTTCAAGACAGCGGCTTTTGGAATGCGTTGAAGGTGACGGCTATCTTCGTCATCAGCACCGTTACGATTGAATTCGCGCTCGGACTTGGACTTGCCATTGTATTGAATCGTCTTGGTATTGGACAGAAAATCATGCAATCTATTATTCTGATTCCGATTGCCATGGCTCCGACGGTCGTAGGACTCTTATTCCGTTTCATGTTGAATGATCAGTACGGCGTATTGAACTACTTTACCGAGACGCTTGGCATAGGAAGAATCGCCTGGTTATCCGATCCACAGCTCGCCTTGCCGGCATTGATCGTGACGGATATTTGGCAATGGACGCCGTTCATGATGATCATTCTTTTAGCGGGTATTAAGGGAATACCCGACGAGCCTTACGAAGCAGCCAGAATCGACGGCGCATCTTCTTGGCAATCATTCCGTTATGTAACGATTCCGCAGCTATCCAAAATCATCTATATCGCAGTCCTTCTGAGAACAATCGACTCGTTTCGTGCTTACGATACGATCTACATGATGACCAAAGGCGGGCCGATCAACGTCACTTCTACACTAAGCTGGATCGTGTATGACAAGGGCTTTAAATTTCTGGAGTTCGGCTACGGGGCTGCAATCTGCATCGTATTGCTTATCATCGTCGTCACCCTACTTACCTTAGTGATGAAAAAAATGGATCTATTCGATATGGGGGGGAAACTATGAATCAGCCTATCAGCAAATCTGCCCTCGCCGTCCTGTATGCCATTGCCATAGCTGCCGTGATCGTGTTCGTTTTTCCAATTTTATGGATGATTCTTACTTCATTTAAGACGCAAAACGACGCTTTCACTACAGTCCCCAAATGGATATTCACGGTCACTCTCGACAACTATAAAGCAGTTTTGACGGACGGGAAGTTCGTCAAGTTTCTCTGGAACAGCCTGTTCGTCGCTGGAGTGTCGACTATCCTTGCGTTGATTTTGGGATGCGGGATCGCCTATCCTTATGCTCGCTACCATTTGAAGGGGACCAAGAACGTACTGACTTGGATTCTTACTTTGCGGATCGTGCCTCCAGTCGTATCAATTCTCCCCATCTATCTAGTATTCTCTCAAATCGGATTACTAGATAGCTATACTTCTCTAATCCTGATGTACACCTTCATGAACTTGCCGCTTGCGGTATGGCTTTTGTACGGATTTTTCAAAGACATTCCGGGAGAAATCGAAGAATCCGCATTGGTCGACGGTAACAATCGTTTTACCGCGTTCTTCCGCGTGATTTTCCCGATTATTGGTCCAGGCCTCGTGTCGACCGCCTTACTATCGTTTATTTTTGCTTGGAATGAGTTTTTGTTCGCGAATATTTTGTCCGGGCCGAGCGTTCAAACGGCACCGGTCGGCTTGAACGAATACGCGACTCCCGTCAGCATCCTGTGGGGACAAATCGCAGCGGCAGGAACAATCATCATCACGCCGGTGGCAATCATCACCTTGATTTTGCAGCGTAAAATGGTACGCGGCCTCACGATGGGCGCAGTCAAAGGCTAAGGAGGAATCATTCATGTTTCGTTATAGCGCTACTCAATGGATCTATGGCAATGAAGAAATCGAAACGAGTTTGCGAAGACTGAAGCGGTTCGGATATGACGGGGTCGAGCTTGCGGGGGAACCGGCATCCCTGAACGTAGAGGAAGTAAGCAATCTGCTCCGGAAGTATGAACTGATCTGTACGTCAATCTGCGGAATCTATACCCGGGAACGAGACTTATCTAGCCCCAATCTGGACACTCGCCGTAATGCCGTGCAATATGTGAAGGATTGCGTCGATCTGGCTGCTGGAGTCGGAGCCGCCCTGGTCATTGTTGTTCCCTCACCCGTGGGGAAGAATGCCCCGGATACGACTTACGAAGAAGAATGGGAAAATTCGGTGGCTAGTATCCGTGAAGCTGGCGAGTATGCGAAAACCAAAGGGATTAATCTGGCTATCGAAGCGCTAAACCGGTTCGAGACGTATTTGGTGAACAAGCTGGATGACGCCAAGAAACTTGCGGAACAAACGAACGTGGACAGTGTGAAGCTGATGGCGGATCTGTTTCATATGAATATTGAAGAACGTAATCTTAGCGCCGCAATCCGGAACATCGCGCCTGTTTTGGCCCATGTGCACATTGCCGACAACACGAGGGAAGCGGCGGGGCTCGGTGTAATAGATTTCAAACAGGTCTTAAGGTCGCTTATCGAGAACGGATACCAAGGGTCGATTACGATGGAGTTCCTGCCGCCGGTATCCAATCCTTATTTGGCCGCACAGCGCGAATCTGGCGCATCGATTGCCGTATTCGACCGGTATACGCAGCAGTCGATTGATCACATCAAGCATATAGTAGAGTCTCTGGCCTAATATCCAGGCAGCAAACAACTCACTAAAAATACAAGGGTAAACCTTAAATCGCCCATGTTCAAGCCTGGCCTCCCTCTGGGTATGATTAAGTCATGAAGCAAGAGGAGGAGGTCGACCATACAACAAAGAATTGCAAAATCCATAGCGCTTCCGGTTGCGGATGCGGACCAATCAAAAAAAGGAGCGTCTAACCGCGCTTCAAAAGGGGATGAGTGCTCAATGAAAATCGGTTTTCATACGGATGCGTTCAATAGCAGTTACTGGAACTTCGATCAATGTCTCAAATGGGCCCAAGATAATGGCGTTCGCTTCATCGAGTGTGGTGCGATTGACGGAGTAAGCTGGATTCACGGTTTAGGTTACCAGCCGCACGTAGCACTGTGGGAAGACCCCATTGCCGTTCGCCGCAAGATGGACGATCACGGCGTACAGATGTCTCAGATCGATGCGGCATTCCCGCTTTCGCTGCCGACCGGTTCATCGCTTGGCGTAAAATACATCATCAACACGATTCGCTGGGCTCACCATGCCGGTTGCCCGATTGTCGACACGACAGACGATCGTTATGCGCCTAAGGGCATGACGGACAAGCAAGCAATGGAAATGATGAAGCGTTCTTATGACCAAGTGTTGGAAGTGGCACAAGGCTACAACATGAAGATCAACATCGAGCCACACGGCTATTATACGACGAACCCGGACTTCATGGAAGAAATGTTGAATTTCTTCGATACTCCTCTACTCGGCTTGAACATGGACACTGGCAACACCTTCATCGCTAAACAAGATCCGGTAGCATTCCTGGAGCGCTTTAAGCACCGCGTCACCCATGTGCACGTGAAGGACGTCAGCCAATCGCTAGCCGAGTCGGCTATGGGTGAGATCACGGGGATTCCGATCAGCCACGCGGCAATCGGTGAAGGCGTGAACTCAGATAACATCAAGAAGTGCCTAGAAATTCTTCATAGCGTAGGTTTTGACGGCGTTCTCAGTCTAGAGTGCGAAGGCGCTGGCGGTCCGATGATCGAGCGGAGCTTAGAATGGTTGCGCGATGCGTTGAAAGAGAAGCAAATCGGATAACCTGTCGGACCAGCCGATTTACCCATATCAAAATCAGAGGAGGATATTATCCATGGCTAAGAAACATATTCAGTTCCACCTTTCCGAAATGGAACCGCTTGCATTGGTCGGGGAATTAGCGACCGAGTTCGATGGTGCTCCCGACATCCGCTTCCTGCTGAAAAACGAGAATGCGAACACCGGTGATTTTTGCTTCTTCCGCTGTATTTTCCCACCGGGAGCTTCTCACAACCGCCATACTCATCCGAACACTTCCGAATTCCTTTACGTCGTGCGTGGAACGGCAGCTGCGGGAACGGATGACGAGGAGCATGTGGCGGTAGCCGGGACGGCGATTTATTCTCCGAAAGGCTCCATCCATTGGATTCGCAATCTTTCCGAAACGGAAGAATTGGAGTTCGTCGGTGGATACGGCAGCACGGGCGACTTAGACGCGGCGGGCTATGAGTCTATCGGTCCGATCTCCGAGCAATACCGTCAAGCAGTTAATAAAGCTTAATTTGAGAAGGAGGCGTTAGTCTATGAAAGCAGTTATTTTACCAGGAAATCAAGAAGTAAAAGTCATAGAACGCGATATTCCGAAACCAAAACCGGGTGAAGTGCTCATCAAGCTAAGATCTTCCGCAATTTGCCGTAGCGACATGAGCCTCTATTACGGGAACCCGTTGGTTGGCGGAGCGGCAGCCAAAACCGGCCACATCATTCCCGGCCATGAAACAGGCGGCGATGTTATCGAGCTCGGCGAAGGCGTAACCTCGCACAAAATCGGCGATCGCGTCGCGGTGTACGTTGCATTCGGCTGCGGTCGTTGCAGATACTGTCTCAGTGGCTACTACCACCTGTGCCCGACTTGGAAATGCCTTGGCTTCGACATCGATGGTGGCGACGCCGACTACATGGCCGTTCCTGCGCAAAACTGCATGATAATTCCGGAAGGCTTGTCTTACGAAGTAGGTTCTCTGCTGGTAGATAACGTAGGTGTGCAATACTCCGCTCAGAAACGTCTGAACGTGTCTGGCGCAACGACCATGGCGATCTTTGGCCACGGCCCGATGGGAAGCGCCGGCGTTATGATGGCTAAAGCCAGAGGAGCAAAAGTCATTGCCATCGATGTGCTCGATTCCCGCCTTGAGATGGCTGAATCGCTTGGCGCGGACATCTTAATCAACAGCTCGAAAGAGGATCCAATCGCAGCGATACGCGCCGCGACACGTGGGGAAGGCGTCGACGTAGCCATGGACTGCTCCGGAAACGGCGCAGCTCAAGTAGCGGCATTGGAAGTGGCTCGCAAAATGGGATCCGTTGGATTCATCGGCGAAGGATCTTCCGCGACCATCAATCCGAGCGAGCAGTTTATCCGCAAGCTACTTAACGTATACGGCTGCTGGATTTTCCCAATTCACGAGTTCGAGGAAGCTGCACAATTTCTAATCGACAAACAAATTCCGGTCGAAAAGTTCATTACTCACCGCTTCCCTATTGAAGAAGCTGCAGATGCGTTCCGTTTGTTTAACGAGCGGAAGACGGAGAAAGCAGTATTCGTCTGGGAGTAACTTATAAGACTACCTAGATCATAAATAACGCACTTCGATTCTTAGAAATCGGGGTGCGTTTCTATTAAAGGAGTGGTTGTAAATGTTTAAATATAGCTTCTGTAATCTGGTATGGTACAAGGAGGAGCTCTCCAAGAGTATGGACCGCTTGGCTCGGTTCGGGTACGACGCAATCGATCTTTATGGGGAACCAAGCGTTTATAACTATAGTAGCGTTAGGCAGAACTTGAAGGACAATGGCTTAGCCGTTTCCTCCATCTGCTCACTTTATTCGGCGGAGCGTGATTTGGCGCATCCGGATATCAACGTACGCAAAGCCGGATTAAATTATGTTAAAAGCATTGTCGATATGGCTGCGGAAGTTGGTGCGCTGACGATGGGGGTTGCTCCGACGTCTTGCATGAAAACTGCGCCGCTAACAAACCTTGAAGACGAATTGAAGTGGGCCGTGGAAGGGATTCAAGAAGCGGCTGATTACGCCAAAGCAAATGGCGATGGTGTGAAAATCATCTTCGAACCTTGGAATCGCTATGAGCATTACTGGTTGAACCGCATAGATCAGGCTCTCGAGCTTGTGAAACAAGTAGGCCGCGACAATTGCGGCGTCATGGGCGACGTTTTCCATATGAACATTGAAGAAATCTCGGTCGACGGCGCCATCCGCAATGCTGGCGAGCAGCTCTGGAACATCCACCTGGCAGACAGTAACCGTGCAGCGCCGGGAACCGGGCATTTCGACTTTGCTCCGGTTATGCGAGCTTTAAAGGATATCAATTATCAAGGCTACGTTTCTTATGAAATACTGCCGGCTTCCGCGGATCCGTTTGGCATCCTGGAGAAAGGCGTCGGCGACGAGTGGATGGATCAATACGCGAGACAAAGCATCGAGCATATCAAAGCTATCGAAAAATCATTGACGTGAAAAGCGTTCTAGAAATAAGAGAAACAGGTGGAAGTGCGAAAATGGAAAAAATCAGAGTAGGTATCGTTGGAACCGGGTTTTCCGCTTCCGCCCATATTGAAGCGTTACGAAGGATTCCTTTCGTGGAAGTCGTTGCCGTTTGTGGTAGCTCGAGAGATAAGGGGCATGCATTTGCTGAGAAAATGAGCATCCCTATCTCGTATGACTCGGTCGACGAACTGATTGGTGACTCGGCCATACAAGCGGTTCATAATTGTACGCCGAATGTTCATCATTTTGAAATCAACAAGAAGGTTCTCCTGGCTGGTAAGCATTTGATGTCAGAAAAACCGTTGGCAATAAACAGCGAACAAACTGTTGAATTGATTGAACTCGCGCAGAAATCAGATACGGTAAACGGCATTTCGTTTAACTACCGGCATTTTCCGATGGTTTCGCAAACCAAAGCATTGCTGGAATCAGACGTCAACGCTAAATCCAGCCTCGTTTACGGAGGCTACGCACAAGATTGGCTATGCTTCGACACGGATTACAGCTGGCGGTTGGATGAGAATAAGAATGGCGTATCGCGGGCAGTTGCCGACATTGGTTCCCACTGGTGCGACACGATTCAATATATATTGGGTACAAGAATCAGCAAAGTATTCGCCGACTTAAAAACTGTGCATCCGGTGCGCAAAAAGCCCAAGGGAGCGCTGAACACGTTCGAGAAAAGCAATGAAATGGAACAGGAAGAAGTGAAGGTGGCAACTGAGGATTACGGAAGTATTCTCTTCCATATGGAAGACGGAGTCCAAGGTGTCTTTACCGTGTCTCAAGTTTCTGCAGGGCGCAAAAATCGACTGTATTACGAAATTGTCGCAGACGGGGCCACATATGCCTGGGACCAAGAAAAGCCAAACGAGTTGTGGGTAGGAAAACGAAACAGTGCGAATGAACAATTGATGAAAGATCCCGTTCTATTGTATCCAGCATCGAGTGCTTTGGCTCATTATCCCGGCGGCCATCAGGAAGGATGGCCGGACGGCTTGAAAAATCTGTGCGAGGACTTCTATCGGAAAGTGATTGATCGCAATCATGAGTCCTCATTCGCTACGCTGGCTGACGGACATCAGATCATGAAGTTAATTGAAGCGATTATGGAAAGTCATTATACGGAAAAATGGGTTTATTTATAAGTGAGAATTAATCCAAGCCCAGGTTAGAAGGCCTAACTTCGAACCCGTATATTTTATTTGTTACACATCCTCGCAAGAACCCATGCCAAGCACCGTGTTGTTTGAGGGCGACAATTGTTTCTTGCAGTATAGCTCATTTAGGGGGTTCCCTAGAACACGATGATTTGACCCTGCCCCGAATAGATGGACACAAAGAAAACCTCTATAATAAATCATGGAGGGGTCGGGGACTATTTGCATGTAGAGACCGCTAGCAAAGGACTAATTTTTTGAAATAAATTATCATGATTGAGGATATAGCATCCTTTCAAAGAGGACAGAGGATGAAGCAATTCATTCACCAGGCGATCAATTTTATGAAGCGGAATTATATGCAAGAGAAGCTGTCGTTGCAGGACATAGCGCATGTGGTCCATATAAGTCCCACTTATTTGAGTGCTGTTACGGATGATCACGAAAATACGAGGGGGATACCCCAGTGAACTTTTTGAAGCTGACGCTGAATCGCAAAATAGAGAACGTCCCGTTCCCACTCGTCGGAGTGGAGCGGGACGTTCTTCGTCATTGACAAGGATAGGCTAAAGAAAAGCCGAATGATGTCCCCCAATCTAAAGAAATTCACCTCAGGTGTTAAAAGAAAATAAAGTGTTAGACTGGTTGCGTTTTTTCTGTTTATTTAAAAACCCTGCTCCACCATTCCATCAGAGTATCCTAACTAATGTATATTGTAATCATACACAATTAAAGTTATTATGTACTTAGTTTTTCACGGGAAATCATCGGCATCGGATATAGCTTCTCAAAGGGAGGATCAGCATGCTCAAGCTATCCATTTCAGGCTTTATATTCATTCTTTTTGTAAGCGGTTGCAATTTTGCGTCTGCTCCCGTGAATTCGAATGAAGTCGTATACGTGAACAAGGATAAAGAGATACGGATTGCACGGAAACTTGAGGATGTTCAGAACAAGCCCTACACGATTGCGATCGTTCCGAAGCTGACGGGCATTTCTTATTATGATGCCGCGAAGGAAGGCGCTATGGAAGCGGCCTTAGAGCTGAACGTCAATGTGATTTTTACGGGTCCGCCTGTAGGAGAGGCTGAGCAGCAGACGAAGGTCATTGAGGATTTGATCGAGAGGCAGGTGGATGCGATCGCTGTGTCTGCTACAGATCCGTATAAGCTGCTGACAGTGCTCAAGAAAGCCCGTGAGCAGGGCATAAAAGTCATCACCTGGGATGGTGATACGGATCCGATCGGCAGAGATTTTTTCGTGAATATGGTCGATCCGCAAATGTTAGGCCGCCATTTAATGGATAATCTGGCGCTTTGCTTGCATGAGAGAGGGAAGTTTGCCATCATTACAAGCTCCCTGACTGCGGCGAATACGACGGACTGGATTAAATGGATTAAAATTCAGCAGAAAGAATATTACCCCGATATGGAGCTTATTGAAATCGTGACGAGCGACGACAATTATGATAAGGCCTATCAAGCCGCCGAGTATTTGATGAGCGAGTATCCGGATCTAGCGGGCATTATCGGCGTAAGCGCAGTCGCGCCGGCAGCGGCCGCCAAAGCGATTCAGAAAGAGGGCAAAAGCAGCTCGGTCAAGGTCGTAGGCTTGGCTTTGCCCAATGCTATGCGGGAATATATTAAAGACGGGATTACGCCAAATATTACGTTGTGGAGCCCGCAACGGCTTGGGTATTTGACGGTTGCACTGGCGAAGAATTGGCTTGACGGCGAGTTTCCTCATGATCAGCAGGAAATTACGAACGTCGGTAACATTCGGGTGAGAGACAACGTGGTCATCATGGGAGTGCCTATTGTGTTTACAAAGGAAAATATCGATCAATATGACTTTTAAAGCAAAGCTCTGGCAGTGGCTGAACCCGAAAAACTACCGACTGCGCTCCAAGCTGATCATCACTTATATTTTGCTGACCGTCGTGCCGATTTCGCTGCTAGGCTACATTTCCTACTCCCAATATACGAAATCGGTCGAAAGCCAGATCGGGGAATATGTTCCGAAAATTTTGGACCAAGCCAACGAGAACCTCGATAAACAGATGAATGAATTGACCTCTGCTTCGGAGCTGCTATACAACTCCAGTCAGGTGCTTTCGATTTTGCGTAAAAATAATTATCCGACCAGGTCCGAATTTTTAAATGACCGTTTTATTATGAACAGCTATCTTTCCAGCACTTATTTCACGGAGAAAAACAATTTATTAGGCGTATTCGTCTGGACGACGAAGCAGCGCTTGTTTTCCAGCACTGCGGTTTCCTACACCGGCTTCGAGAAGGAGCCGGAATGGAGCGAGGAGGAGCGCATTATTTTGCAGCATGAGACGGATCTTCGCTTTAAGGGTAAACCTCCGTTTTTCTTAATCGTGAAACCGATACAGGATGTCGAGAACCGCAAAACAATCGGAACGATATCGATCGCCGTGAAGCTCTCTTTTATCGACAAGGTGCTTATGGATATTAAGGATCAGGATCGTGCGGAGCTTTGGGTCATGAATAAGGAGGGCAGGGTCATCTATCATACGGATCATGAGCAGATTGGGACGCTTGAGGATATGACTGCATTCCCGCTGAGCAATGGCAGCTTTCGTGACTATAAGGACGGCGAAAGAATGCTCGTTAGCGTCAGTGAATCGGAGCAGATGGGCTGGATGACCGTCTACCGCATTCCATTCAAATATTTAACGGAGCAAGCGGATCTGATCAAGGATGTTGTGATCTGGTTTTTTGTCGCGATCGTTACGGCAACGATCATCCTATCGGTATTCACGGCCTGGAGCGTCAGCCGCCCGATTTATAAGCTGAGCCGCCTGATGAGAAATGTAGAAAAGGGCAATTTCCAAGTCGATCTGAACATTGAATCCAAGGATGAGATGGGGATTTTAGCTGGCAGCTTTAATTCTATGGTATCCAGAATTCGTGAGCTTGTGCAACTGAACGATCATATCGAGATTCGACAGAAGCAGGCGGAGCTGTATGCGCTGCAGTCTCAAATCAATCCCCATTTTATGTACAATACGCTGGAAACGATTAGTATGGCCGTGGAAGAGGATGAGAAAGAAACCGTCGTGGAGATGGTCACTTTGCTCGGTAGAATGCTACGATTCTCGTTAAGCAACAAGGATCGTATCGTAACGATGAGCAAGGAGGTTGAGCATATCAACAATTACTTGTCCATCCAGAAGATCCGATTTGGGCAGCGACTGCAGTTTTCGATTGATACCGATCTCGAAATGCAGGAGTACTACTCGCCTAAGTTTATTTTGCAGCCAATTATTGAGAATTGCATTAAGCATGGCCTGGAAACACGTAAGGGACTTCATATTCAAATTCGGATCAATAAGATAAAGGGCATCCGTCCGAATACAGAGGATATTGCCATTGTGGTCAAAGATAGCGGAACAGGAATCAATGCCGACACGATGGACAAGATTCACGAATTGCTGTGCTCCGATCCGATTGCCAAGCGGGATTCGGGCTTCGGCTTAATTAATGTGCATGCGAGAATTGCGATGCTGTTCGGTGTGGAGTACGGCCTTAAGGTCGAGAGCGTGATCAGAGAGGGAACTGAGGTCATCATTCGTATTCCGGTCATTACAGATTCGGAGGTCGGAGAAAAATACGAAAGAAGCGAGGGCGAAGCATACCGTGGATAACATAAGAACCATCATTGTCGATGACGAGGATCGTATTCGAAGAGGAATCGAGCGTCTCGTTCGCTCGTGCGGTGAGCAATGGGAGATTGTCGGAGCCTTCGCGGACGGCCTGGAGGTGCTTGCCTTCCTTGAAGGCAGCGATGCTTCGTTCGACCTTCTGATCACCGATGTGAAAATGCCGGAGATGGATGGGCTTACGCTGATCAAGGAGATTAAGAAGCGGCGTCAGGAGCAGGAGTTCTGTTCGATTATCGTCAGCGGCTATGATGATTTCCAGTATTTGCAGACAGCGATTCGGGAAGGCGCGTCCGATTATGTGCTGAAGCCGATCGACCGAGCGCAATTCGAGGACATGCTGCATCGTGTGAAGGATAAAATCGAGTATGGGCGACGTCAGAGCCAGTGGTGGAACAATCTGATGAAGGAGTCGGATAAGCATGAGCTGATGAAGCAGACCCAGTTGCTTAGCGAGACGAGCTCATTCGGACCGGAGGATATTTCGGCCATGTACTGGATAAAGGATTTTCCTGAGGGGGCGTATCAGCTTCTGTATGTTAACACGGATGAGTTTCCGTATAAAACACGTGATTATTCCCCTAAGGATTGGGGAGTCATGGCTTATGCGATTCAGAATATTCTCGATGAAGTCGTGATGGTTTTTTTTGCGGGCGAGCGGCAGCGGGGCTGGTGGTGGAGAGACGGGGGGTTTCATTTTTGGGTGCTTCTGCACAGCTCTGAAAATGGAACGAATGATTTTGGCACAAAAGGGGAGGACTTCTCGGAGCACCTAAAGTCCTGCATCAATCAATTTACGCCGTTCAGTGCCTCGATAGCGGTGAGTGAGCCCTTTGAGGATTTATCGATCTTGTTCGTGATGAAAAAACAGCTTCAATCGCTTATCCGCTTTAGAATGGCTTTTGGGGGTAATAAAGTGTTCTCGTCACGATTAGCCGGGGAAATGGCATTAATGGATACCAAGACGGTCTTTACCTCCGAGATGAAAGAGTACGCGAATAAAGCCACGGTTATGCTCGGCCAAGCGTCGATGCCGGAGATCGAGAAGCAGCTTAATGCTTTCTTCGGTGAGATAACAAAGCTTCGTTCCCCAGACAGCATTCAATTTGCCATTCATTATTTCATGATTCAAATGTATAAAGCCTGTCTCGAAAATACAGAATCCGGCATCTTTCTAAGTGAATTGGATGATCTCTTCGAAGTGGCTAAAGTGGAATCCAATATGAATCGAATTAAAAACGTGCTGAAGCAAAACTTTATTCGAGTTCATGAGAAGCTGCTTCTTTACAAGCAAGATCATGTGCATGACCCGGTTGTGAAAGCAAAGACGTGGATCAAGGAAAATATAAGCCATAAAATCGCGATCAAAGAAATCTCCGATCAAGTTTACATGAATCCTACCTATTTCTGTGAAGTATTCAAGAAGCAAACGGGTAAAACGATATTGGATTATATTACAGATGTTCGACTTGAGAAAGCGCGCGAGCTGCTGCTGGGTACGGATTATAATGTCGGAAAAATTTCGCAGCTGATCGGCTATCAGGATACGAAATATTTTAGCAGACTCTTTAAACAAAAGTGGGGGCAACTTCCCTCCGAATACAAAAAGTCGCGCTAACGCCTCATGGATGAAGAAGGATGTTTCCTAATGGGAGACATCCTTCTTTTTTTGTGTAACGAGGTACCGAGAATTGTCCCCCCTATCAGAAGATTGGTTACTTAGATAATGTGTTCAAATCCTGTAAATTAAGGCTATGAAGAGCAAGACAAATTGCTCTCGAAGCGAATGACTAAAAAATCCGAAAATTTGAAAGGGGTTAACAGCAAATGATCTCAAATGCAGCATTGAAATGGATTCCAGAAAAGTTCGAAAGATTTGTACGTTATGGGGAGTTCCAAGGACCTGGTGAAATGATTACGAACGAGGACTACAAAGCCCGCGTTGAAATAGCAAAGAAAAAAATTACAGACGAGGGTTTGGATGCATTGATCGTATTTGGTGACTGTTACCGAATGTCCAACATTCGCTGGTTGGTAAACTACCGTACTATCGATGGTGTATATCCACAGCCGATGCTATTGTATATTACGCCAGACACAGACCCGGTATTCTTCCTGCCAATGAGCGAGATTCCTTCCGCTCACGGTTCATCCGCTATGTCCGTGCTGGGCGGTGACATCCGTGAAATTCGTAAAGAATGGGGCCCATTCCTGAAGGAGCGCGCTGCGAAAGACAAGCCGAAGAAGGTTGGGATCTGCGGTTACACTTTCATGGATCTAGAGTTCTGGTTTCCGATCAATGAAGCCTTCAAGGATGTTGATGTGCAGCGCTCGATGATCATTGAGCAGTTGAAATCGAAGAAAAGCGAAGCTGAGATCGCTTCGATGAAGCGTGCGGCACGAGTAAGCGAGGCCGGTATCGAAATGTTGATGGAATTGCTTCGCGACAGCGAAGGCATTACAGAGCTAGAAGCGACGTCTCTTGTGTACGCTGCGATGTTCGCGAATGGCGGTCATTCCATCGCTTATGACATTATGATCCAAGCGGGCGAGAATACAGATGTGCTCTTTAAACGTCCGACCACAAGGCCAATCAAGCGCGGCGAGCTAGTCATGATGGACTACGGTATTCGCGTTAACGACTATTCTTCCGACAATGCACGTACGATTTGCTACGGTAACGTGTCTCCAGAAGCGAAGCGTCTTATGGAAGCTTGCTCGCTGGGTTACGAGGAGTGTTTGCCGAAGATTAAAGCCGGCATGACGGGCATCGAGGCAGATCTTGTCATCCGTGAAGCGTTCCGTAAATACGATGTAGAGCAATATTTGGTAGAGGTGAGCGAAGGCCGTACAGGCGCGCATGCCACAGGAATGGATCCAGAGGAAGATATTCCAGAAATCGGACCTGCTTGCGACAACGTGCTTGAGGAAGGACAAACCTTTGCTTACGAGCTGTCTCTAATCGTTCCTGGTATCGGCGGCGTGCGTACAGAGGATCAAGTAGTGGTACGCAAGAATGGTCTTGAGCCGTTCCACACCTTTAATCGTTTCCTTTACGTGGACTAATAGAAAAACAAAAGAAAGTCAAGGCTGCGTCTATCCTCTGTCATTATGACTAAGGGTAGACGCGACTTCACATGATTGGGATGGGAGTGAAGGGAAACCTATGAAAGAAGAAGATGATCAAATCCTTATTTCATTAACCGGGATTACGAAGAGATTCCCTGGGGTGCTTGCTCTTGAAAACGTTTCCTTGGACGTGCGCAAGGGAGAGGTGCTGGCTTTGGTAGGAGAGAACGGTGCTGGCAAATCCACGCTCATCAAAATTCTATCAGGGCTGTATCGCAAGGACAGTGGCGAGATTCGAGTACAAGGGCGATCGGTAGAAATTAATGGTACGAAGGATGCGCAAGCGCTTGGCATCAGCACGATTTTTCAAGAGCCTTCGCTGGCACCGCATCTGACAGCGGTGCAAAATGTGTACCTCGGACGTGAGCTCCTGTCACCCTTAATGGGTAAAGCGCTGCAAGCGATGAACGAGAGTGCGATGTCAGATGAGACGGAGCGACTATACCGTAAATTTTTCCCGACTGTGGAAGATCTTTATCGGCCTGTTAGTGAGCTTGATGCGCTCAAAAACCGCGTAATCGAAATTGTAAAAGCATTATCCGTTCAGTGCTCCGTCGTTATTATGGATGAGCCTACGGCAGCGCTTGCCGAGCATGAGCGGGAGGTTTTATTTGACTTCATCCGACTTCTGAAGGCACAGGGCGTATCGATTATATATGTATCACATCACTTGCGGGAGCTGTTTCTCCTGGCCGATCGGATTACGGTTATGCGTGATGGGAAGAACGTCGCTACTATCAATAAAGAGGATACGAATATTGATCAGCTCGTCTCCATGATGGTAGGCCGCGAATTATCAAATCACATCGTGAAGGTAAAGGTTCCATTTGGCAAGGAGGCTCTGAGAGTATCCAATCTAAACCGTCGCGGCGTGCTGCGAGACATCAGCTTCCATGTTCGGCAGGGAGAGATCGTGGGCATCGCGGGGCTTGCCGGATCAGGACGTACGGAGACCGTGCGTGCCGTAGTGGGTGCGGATCCGATACAGTCAGGTAACGTAGCCGTGGATGGAAAAAATTATCGCATACGGTCGCCGCGCGACGCTATTCAAGCTGGGATCGGCCTTCTACCTGAAAATCGAAAGCTGCAAGGAGCATTAATCGAGCTGTCGGTCAGCGAGAACATCACGATGGCGGCTATCAATCGCGTCCTTTCGAAGAAGCTTATACTCAAGAAGCGGAAGGAATCGGAAATCGCCGAGGATTTCGTGAAGCGTTTAGGCATCAAGACGCCGCATGTGAATCAAAAGGTTAGGTTCCTAAGCGGAGGCAACCAGCAGAAGGTTATACTGGCCAAGTGGCTCTTCACGCAGCCGAAGGTGCTGATCTTCGATGAACCTACGCAGGGGATCGATGTCGGAGCCAAAATTGAAGTTTACAACTTGATCGCAGAGTTTGTACGTAATGGAGGAGCCGTTCTAATGATATCCTCGGAGCTTCCCGAGCTGATGGGGCTCTCGGACCGCATTTATGTCATGCACAAAGGAAAATTTGTTCATGAGTTTTCACGTGAAGAAGCGACGGAGGAAAATATTATGATGTACGCTTCGGGAGGACATGAATGACTACTCAAACTAAGAAACTGCCAAAGCTGAACGTACGCGAAGGTGTAGGCGTATCGTTGATCCTTGTCGTCATCTTCCTATTCTTGTCGGTATCATCACCTTACTTTCTAACCGTAGAAAATATAACGAATCTGCTGCTGCATTCCGTGTTCGTCATGATTGTTGCTTTCGGCGTCATGTTTGTCCTTTCCATGGGCGGCATCGATCTCTCTGTGGGCTCGGTCCTTGGACTTTGTGGAGGAGTCACTGGCTGGCTGATGATGAACGGTACAAACATGTGGCTAGCGATTGTGGCCGGCTTGGCCTTAGGCGCACTAATCGGTACGTTTAATGGAATCATTATTACGAGGCTACGGATATCACCCTTTCTTGCTACGTTCGCGATGCTCTACATTGCTCGCGGTCTGCTGCTTCTGTTCACCATTAACAAGCCAATTCGGGACTTCGCTACGCCGCAATTTAAATTTATTGCTCAAGGTTATTTATTTGGCATACCAATGTCGGTATGGATTGCATTAATTGTATTTCTCATTTGTTATTTCCTTTTCAACTCAACTAGCTTTGGACGTTTTGTGATTGCTGTGGGCTCTAACAAAGAAGCAGCACATCTTTCGGGCGTTTCTACGGATAGCATCAAAATTCGTGTTTATGCCCTCTCGGGAGTGCTCGCTGCGACTGCCGGAATCTTGTTGTCCTCGCGTCTAACTGCCGTACAGCCGCTAATGGGAACCTCCTATGAGCTGGATGCCATCGCTGCAGCCGTCATCGGCGGAACGAGTATGTTTGGCGGCAAGGGAAGCGTGGTAGGCGTAGCTATTGGCGCCATTATACTAGCGCTTGTGTCAAACGGCTTGGATCTACTGGCGGTAAACCAGTTTTACCGTTTGATCATAACCGGCCTAATCATCATTATCGCAGTTGGCGTAGAACGCTATACCTCTACGAGAGCGAAAACGGCCTAATCAAAAGATGACTATTAAAAGCCGTTTCTGAAGGAGGCTACTACATTGGGAAATTATAGTTCAGAACCCCTCGCACAATCGAATACAACTAGACCAAAGAGTTTGCTCTTGCCACTTAGATTCGATCGACAAATCATCGGCCTCATAGTTTTCTTGGCCGTTATAATTGTAGCGATGTCATTCGCTTCCGATCATTTTTTAACCTATACCAATCTATTAAACGTTTTGCAGCAATCCGCATTCGTCATGATTCTGGCGTTTGGCATGACCTTCGTTCTCTCTACGGGCGGAATTGACTTGTCGGTTGGTTCAATTGTCGGTATTTCAGGCGGGATGACGGCCTGGTTGCTTTATCATGATGTGAATATCGTCTTAGCTATTCTAGGCGGAATGATTGCAGGTACGTTAATCGGAATCGTGAATGGATTTGTCATTACAAAGCTTGGAATATCCCCCTTTATAGCGACGCTGGCCATGATGATTATCGCACGAGGCGTCCTCTATGTGTGGACGGGAGCCATTCCTTTCCGAGATTTTATGAAAAGCAATTTCGAGTTTCTCGGCCAAGGACGTATTTTGAATATCCAGTTTCCGATTATTATAGCGATTGTATTGCTTTTCATGCTCTTATTCGTGTATCGCCGGATGAGATTTGGCCGTCACATTCTGGCTCTTGGTAGCAGCGAGGAAGCGGTGCGCATATCGGGGATTAAAGTGGATAGGCTGCGGATCAAGGTCTATGCGTTATCTGGCTTGATTGCTGCCATAGCCGGTATTCTTCTTGCTTCACGGCTTACTACCGTGCATCCGGAAATGGGCAAAAACTACGAGCTCGAGGCGATTGCTGCCGCCATTATCGGCGGAACACTATTGTCTGGAGGTAAAGGAAGCTTGGTTGGAACGGCGCTCGGAGCTATTATTTTATTCTTGATCAAAAATGCTATGAATCTTCTCAATGTTCATCCGTATTGGGAAACAATCGTCGTCGGTGTCATCATCCTAGTTGCCGTTACGGTCAATATGTGGGGCGGTGATAGAAAGTTGGAGCGTAGGGGCCGTAAGTCATTGAAGGAGGTGAAACCGGCTAAAGCTGAATCCGCATAATAAAAAGTAAGGGTTAGGCTTGTGGTATCGTATCACAAATTTGTTTCAGAAATATGGAGGAGGTCAAGCGGATGTCGGTTGGAAAATGGGGAATGAAAATAGTAATGGTGGTCTTTCTTACTGCAAGTCTGATTGTTGCAGGCTGTACGAATAATGCACCTGCGGTAGGAAATGAGACTACCGTAGTAACGGAAGGTTCAACCACAGCTTACCAATGGGGGGATAAAAAATTTGAGGATTTCGTGAAAAAAGCTGCGGATGGCCGTACGCTGAAAATCGGCTTTACGCCGCCGGCAGCTTCGGAATTTTACGATATAATTGAGCACGGCGCCAATACAATGATGAATGAGCTAAGCGATCGTTTCGGCGTGAAGTTCGAGTTTGAGATGTCCGCGCCGAACGAGCATCAATCGGTTGAGGCTCAGGTTGCAACGATCGAGAATTGGACCGCCAAAGAGTACGATGCGATTCTGGTTTCTTCAGCAGGTGATTTCGATGCGATGAATGCCGTGTATCAGAAGGCAATGGAAGCGGGAACATCGATATTCATGTTCAATATGCCGGCTGAGATGTGGGAAGAAAGCGAACTGAAAGCCATTTCTGTAATCGGTTACAACAACCATTATCAGTCCGGCTACATTGTAGGCAAATATGCGGCTGAGAAGCTGAATGGTAAAGGGAACATTCTCTTGGTTTGGGGTCTGCCCGGACACTGGTCCACCTCTCGTAAAAATGGGTTCCTTGAAGCGATTAAGCCTTACCCAGACATGAAAATCGTAGGGGAGCAGCGCGGTGATTACGTTCGCGACAAAGGAATGCAGGCTGCCGAAAACCTGCTGCAAGCACACCCTGACGTGGATCTGATCTATGGAGAGAACGAAGAAATGGCTCAGGGCGCTACACAAGCAGTAGAAGCGCGCGGTTTGAAGCTTTGGGACGGAACCGACGGCATCATCACTATCGGGGCGGATGGCCTCAAATCAGGCTATGAGTCGATCCGCAAAGGGAAGCTGACGGCGACGGTCAACGTGGGGCCTGTCGATATGGGGCGCGAGTTTATTAAGTCAGTGTTCATGCATGAAGTTCTGGGCTATACCGTCGATAAGATAATTAACGTTCCTACTGTTGTGGTAGATAAAGAAAACGTAGATATAGCAGGTGCTTATACGGAATGGGCACTCGGCACGAAGCGAAAATAAGAACATTTGCCGCTGCTGGCGGGGATGAAGCAGGCCTTTTGCGGACCTGATGTTGCAAGCCGACGTCAGGTCCTTTTTTTATTGGTAATAGAGGAGGGAGAGGCATGGGATGGGTGTACCTTGTGCTTGTTATTATCACGAACGTTATGGCCGTTATTTGCTTTAAAATTCATGCGATGCAGGCGAATTGGGCTCTCTATTTTCTAGGATATGGATGTACCGCAATTTGTTATTTCACGCTATCATTAAGTATCAAGCATTTGGGCATGACCTTATCATATGTAGTATGGTCCGGGGCAGCTATTGCTGTAATAGCGGTGTTAGGCTTTGTTTTCTTCAATGAACCGATGTCGATTGCGAAAACAGTCTTCGCTGCTTTAATTTTAGTAGGAATTGTAGGAATGGTTGTTACGCCCTAGCATTCTCTTCTATATTAAAGGTATAAAGACTGTGGAAAATGACTAAAGAAGATTTCAATACTAAGGGGGATCTATGGCGATGGAGCGAGTGAAGCTGGTTGGTTACGCAGGTCTTGTCCTTGCGCTGCTTATGATGGTTGCCTGCAACAGCAACGAAGTGAATCCTATTGAGGCGTCGAATGAGGAAAATCTGTCTGGGGAGGCCGCTTCGGACGGAGCGATCGCGATAGATTTTGGTTTGTTTTGCGGTGATGGCTGCCAAGAAGTATTGACGTTAGAGGCTCCACGGGAATCCATTAATGGCAAAGTAGGCGTTATAGCCTCTGGCATCTTTCCTTATGGTGTTGGAACGATGCGAATGGCCGAGGAAACGGTGAAGAAATATTTTCCTAATATAAAGACTATCATCGGTAATGGCAAAAGTGATCCCGTAACCCAATCCGCGGTTATTGATGATTTTATCGCTCAAAGGGTTGATGTCCTGGTCATTGATCTGGTCGAGAAGGACTCGGTTAACGCTGCTTTAGAACGGGCAAAGGATGCGGGAATTCCGATTATTCTGATCGATCGCTGGTCTCCTGTGGAAGGGCTGACGCTCATTAAAGCGGAGGATGTTGAGGTAGGCAGAAAAGCCGGCCAACAGGTAGTGGCTCTGCTGAATGGAAAGGGTAACGTCATCGAGTTGAAGGGAACGGCTGCTTCCACAACAACTATTGATCGAAATAAGGGGATTTTGGAAGCGTTCGACGGTTATCCTCACATCAAAATTATAGAGAGTATGAATGCAGATTTCGATCAGGATAAAGGTTTTAAAATGATGGAACATATGCTGCAGCGTTTTCCTGCAGGGCAGATCCACGCCGTCGTATCGCATGCGGATGTGATGACGATGGGAGCCATTCAGGCCATCAAGGCAGCGGGTAGAGAGGACGAGATTATCGTGGTTAGCGTCGACGCCCAGGAAACGGCTCTTGAGGCAATTGAATCAGGCGCGATCGATGCGACGGTAGCGTACCCGATCGTCATGCCGATGGGGATTCTCGCAGCTGCGAAAACGATAGCCGGAGAATCCATGCCCAAATTCATCGAGCTGGATGCACCGGTGGTCACGAAGGAAAATGTGGAGAAATATAAGGACAAAACGGGGTATTGAGGATAAGAGGCTAACATACCGGTTAGACTTTTCTGATCAACAGTGATTCGAGTTGGATAGGGGAAGAGCAGTCGGAAGATATTTGATTCGGGATCAATGTCCCAACCAGCCTAATCATGGTTTAACAAGTAGGGGGGGATGAACCGAATCTTTTCGATGTAGGTTAATAGTTTATATGCTTGAGACAACGCAACAGAAAACGCAATACAGAATCCGTATGAACCTCGTTAACATTCATTTAAAACACCTCGCTTATAAGCCGATCACAACGATCGGCTACCTCTTGTCAAAAGAAAATCTAATTTTGAGAAAAAGCCGAATTACTTACAGGATAAATGAGGGTTGAAACAAAAGAACTTCTTTCTCCATAAAACAGTTATTAGTAGCAAGTGATTCATTACAATAAAGTTTTGTTCTGAACAATAAAGTATTGTTTTATTAATATAATAAAGTCTTGTTCTCTTCTATATTAGAAGTGACTGTCTGATGATAAAAAAGTCTCGAAACAGTAAAAAGTGTGGAACCGCTGAATAAAGTCCCGATGATACGAATATCATCGGGACTTTATTATTAACTGGGGGTTATGAATGAATACTATGATCGAATTTGTTGGTTACTTGCAAGATCTGATCGCGCTTAGACGAAATCAGCTACAGCAGGACTTAATCAGCGATCTGCTGGCCGTTGAGGATGAGGGGGACATGCTTTCCGAATATGAGTTGTACGCACTAGTATTCGTTCTCATTATCGCTGGTCACGAAACGACTGTGAACCTGATTGGGAACGGGATTCTTGCCTTACTTGAACACACGGAACAGAAACATCAATGTAATACTCTATAGCAAAATAGGACGGAATTTGATCAGTTGGATAACATTTTACCTGTCGATTCTCTAAACATAAGTTCCGTTTTGACATGCGTAATTTGATATGGCTTTGTTGGGTTTTTTATTCGGGATAGCAGCATGTCTGCAGCAATATTTCCCATTTCACTGTTTGAGATATGGACTGTTGTCAAGTGGGGCTCCACGATTCTTGATTCAGGAGCATCATCGAAACCACAGACAGCAATATCATTCGGGATTTGTATGTTTTTATTTTTAAGAGCTTTCATTACGCTTACAGCGATAAAATCATTAGCACAAACAAAGGCTGTAGGGAACTCCTTCATTTTGTCCAGTAGTTTATCCATAAAGTTGGGTTCTGAAAAATAATAACGATCTTCCTCGATTACGCAATAAGACATATTGACCTCAATCTTTGACATTGCCAATGCCCTGTTGAATCCATCCCATCTTTCATTAAAGCTCTTACAATGGTTGTAATCGCCCACGAAGCCCAATTTAGTATGGCCATCGTCTATGAGCTTCTTCGTAACTGCGTATGTCCCGTATTCATTTTCCATAAGAATGAGATCTGCTTTCATGTCGCTATAAAAAACGTCCGCCGCAGCATCTATAAATATGGTGGGGATCCCTAAATTGCAGATCATCTCACTGTATTTCTTATCAAACATTTCAATACATATGATTCCATCAACCTTTGAAGGTTCGAAATTGTTCGGTAGAGTTAACGTGTTGATATCCGCATCACGAACAATATGAATGGACAAGTTATAGCCTTCTGAGCTGATCTTAATTTCTAGGCCGCTTATTAGCATGGATCCAAAGTGTGAGAAGATGGGCAAATTACATGTTATTAGAGCAATATTTCCCGGATTTTTTGGCATTATACTTTCTGTGTCTACAAAAGCAAACTGCTTATACTTTAATTCTATCGCTTTTTTTATCACTTTATTTCGAGTTTCATCCGGAATGCTTTCAACGCCGTTTAAGGCTTTGGAGGCAGTATTTCTTGATATTCCTAACGAATCGGCAATGTCTTGTATTGTAATTTTATCTTTGGCCATTTCTACAGTTCCACCTTTACGGATAGATAACGATAATTGCTATTGTGCAATTTAAATGTATATGAATACGAATAAAATATCAATTCATTTTTACAAATGAACAAATGAATTGGGGTATTTGCCTAAGATTTAGATATTTACAAATGTAAAGTTAAAAACAAATATATTTGATATTTACATTTCGAAGTGAATAAAGTCTTTTGTGCACAAGAGAAGGTGAGACTCCTAGTTTTTTGACTTATTTATCATGAATAATTGATGATTCTAAACAACTAGCTCATATATTGACAAAATAAATATTACAAATGACTAAATTAATTTTGTTAAATGTATTGACTAATGGTGCATCTGTTTGATAAATTGTATTTGCGGATTCGGATGTAAGCCCTTTCTAAAGGTGCGAATGTTTACTATTCGTTTCTTTCAATAAATAGAATGGGGGTTAAAGGAGTGCAGAAGGTATTGTTAAGCAGTGAAAAAAACGGATTAATAAATCAAGTCGGTATTAAAGGTAAAGCACAGTATATAAAGAACAATTATTTTCTTTATTTGCTGATCGCGCCTGCTGTCATTCTTACACTTATCTTTAAATACGTACCGATGTACGGCGTAGTCATCGCATTTAAAGATTACAGCTACAGTAAAGGGATTTTAGGTAGTGAATGGGTAGGATTCGAATATTTTATGAAATTTTTGAATGCCCCAAACTTCGAGCCTATTTTTTGGAACACGCTTAAATTAAGTGCCTATGGGCTTATCCTTTCGTTTCCGATTCCGATCATATTAGCGCTGATGCTGAACCAATTACGAAAGGTTGGCATTAAGAAAAATATTCAGTTAGTTTTATATGCCCCGAATTTTATATCTGTTGTCGTTATTGTAGGTATGTTGTTTGTCTTATTGTCTCCAACCGGTCCAGCGAATAAAATCATTACCTTAACAACCGGTCATCCGATTGCGTTTATGTCTGATCCGGAGTATTTCCGCAGCATTTATATTTTATCGGGAATTTGGCAAGCGGCAGGCTGGTCTTCGATTATTTTTGTAGCAGCATTGGCGGGCGTCGATCCAGAGTTGCATAACGCAGCAAACATTGATGGAGCAAATCTGCTACAACGGATATGGCATATTGATTTGCCTACATTAAAACCGGTTATGGCTATTTTATTTATCTTGTCTGCCGGGGGAATTATGGCGATTGGATTCGAGAAAGCATATCTGATGCAAACAGCGTTGAATTTGCCGACGTCTGAAATCATTGCGACCTATGTTTATAAAGTAGGCTTAAAAGCCGGTGACTACTCTTACTCTGCCGCAATCGGTTTGTTTAATTCAGTTATTAATATTATTTTGCTTGTCTTCGTCAATTTCGTTGTGAAGAAATTAAATGAAGGCGACGGCCTCTACTAATGAAAGGAGTCGCTATATGAATATTAAACCTGCGCGTTTGGACCGTGTTGTTCTGACAATCATCTATATTTTGTTAACGCTTGCTGTATTGCTGGTATTAGGTCCATTGCTTTACGTAGTTGTGGCGTCTTTCATGGAACCTACAGCACTTTTGAATAAAGGGATTTCTTTTCATCTCGCGGATTACAGCGTTGAAGGATACAAGCTCATCTTGGGCAATGAGGCCATGCTGAGAGGATTTATAAATGCTATTTATTATTCGGCTGTATTTACAATCGTTACCGTGCTCATTTCAGTTTTTGCAGGCTATCCCTTATCGATTGATGATTTTGTAGGGAAAAAAGGGTTTATGACCTTGTTTATCATCACCATGTTTTTTGGCGGAGGGTTGATCCCTACCTTTTTGGTAGTAAAGCAGCTTGGAATGCTGAATACAGTTTGGGCGATCATTCTACCAACGGCTATCAACGTTTGGAACATTATTCTGGCAAGAACTTTCTTTAAAGGCATACCGAAAGAGCTGAAAGAAGCTGCCAAAGTAGACGGCGCATCCGAGCAAGTCATTTTTTTGAGAATCGTAATGCCGCTTTCCAAACCCATTCTATTTGTCCTGGCCCTTTACGCTTTTGTGGGTCAATGGAATTCCTATTTCGATGCAATGATTTATCTGGAAGACCAGAAGCTATACCCCTTACAGCTCGTTTTAAGATCTATCCTCATTCAGAATCAAGTGGATCCGGGGATGATAACCGATCGTTTGGCAATGGCTGAAATGAAAAGGTTGTCGGAGATCATTAAATACGCATCTATCGTTATTTCAAGCCTACCGTTACTCGTGATGTATCCGTTTTTCCAAAAGTATTTTGAAAAGGGTGTCATGGTCGGTTCATTAAAATAATGAATCAGCTGACATATACAGAGCAAAAATAAGAGGAGGGTTTAGTTTGAAAAGATTAAAGAAAACAGCAGCAGTCATTTCTCTAGCGACAATTATGGCAGTAACCGGGTGCAGCGGCAATTCGAATAACAAAGATGAAAATTCCGCATCGAGCGACAGCGGTTCTAAGCCTACGCTCAATTTCATGACACAAAGCCATGTATTAGCTCCAATGGATCCGAATGAAAAGCTAATCTTTAAGCGCATGGAAGAGAAGACAGGTATTCATATTAATTGGAAAAATTACACAAACGATGTATTTGCAGAAAAGAGAAATCTAGCTCTTGCTACAGGAGAACTTCCGGATGCTATCTTTGATGCCGGACTAAGCGACTTTGATTTATTAAAGCTGGCAAAGGACGGCACGATTATCCCTCTTGACGATATTATTGAAAACCAAATGCCGAATTTTAAAAAGGTGCTAGAGCAAGCGCCGCAATATAAAGCTATGATTACGGCGCCTGATGGCCACATTTATTCGCTGCCATGGATCGAGGAACTGGGAGCTGACAAGGAAAGCATTCATACCGTAAACAACATTCCTTGGATTAATGTGGAATGGCTTAAGAAGCTAGGTCTGAATATGCCTACGACTACAGAAGAGCTGAAGCAAGTATTGATTGCTTTTAAAACAAAAGATCCGAACGGCAACGGAAAGGCCGATGAAATTCCAGTGTCCTTTATTAATTCAAATGGCGGCGGCGAAGATATCGGATTCTTATTCGGATCGTTTGGACCAGGGCTGAACTGGGATATGACGCTTGTTGGCGATGATGGCAAAGTGAATTTTGCAGCGAATAATGATGGATTCAAAGAAGGCGTCAAGTATTTTAATGAGCTGTACAAAGAAGGCTTAATTGATGTCGAGTATATGACTCAGGACTGGAATACTTATATCGCTAAAGGTAAAGAAGATCTTTACGGATTGTATTTCACATGGGATAAAGCGAATATAACCGGCATGAACGATAAATATGAGCCAATGCCTGCGCTTGTTGGGCCAACTGGCTTGAAAAACGTAGCAAGAACGAACGGAATGGGCTTCGATCGAGGCAGAATGATCGTTACAAAAGAGAACAAAGACCTTGAAGCAACTGCCAAATGGATGGATCAATTGTACGATCCGCTTCAATCGGTACAGAATAACTGGGGCACATACGGTGATGAAAAACAGCAAAATATTTTTGAATTGGACGAGGCTGCTCAAATGCTGAAGCATTTGCCTTTGGAAGGAACTGCTCCAGGAGAATTAAGAGGAAAAACGAGTGTCGGCGGCCCATTAGCTATATTAGATACTTACTACGGCAGTGTGACGACCAAACCAGATGATGCTGCTTGGAGACTAGATATCCTTAAAAATGTGTACGTGTCTGACGTAAAAGCGAAAAATATTTACCCTAGAGTTTTCTTTTCTTTGGAAGACGCGGAAAGGCTGTCTGCCATTGAAGCTGACCTGTTCCCATATGTACTCAGAAAGCGTACGGAATGGACGGAGAACGGGAAAGTAGACCAAGAATGGGATGAGTATTTGAAGGAATTGGATCGTCTAGGCTTGCAGGAATATCTGACTATCAAACAAGCAGGCTATGACCGAAATGCAGGTAAATAAATAATAGATAAATTGGATAGAAGTATGCTCTAGATTTTAGAGCATACTTCAAAAGGAGTGGAATACATGTTAACGATAAATTACAGAGAAAAATATCGTCCACAGTTTCATTTTACGCCACCTGCAAATTGGATGAATGATCCAAACGGAATGGTGTATTTTGAAGGAGAATACCATTTGTTTTATCAGCATCATCCGGATGGAACGTCATGGGGCCCTATGCATTGGGGACACGCGATCAGTTCGGACTTGATTCACTGGGAGCATTGTCCGATCGCGCTTAAGCCGGATGAGAATGGAGCGATTTTCTCCGGAAGCGCAGTCGTAGACTGGGAGGATACAAGCGGCCTATTTTCCGGCCAACCGGGCCTGGTCGCTATATTTACACATGCCGATCAATATCCAGATTCCGATCGACCAAGACAACGGCAAAGTCTTGCCTATAGTACGGACAAGGGAAGAACCTGGTCGTTGTATGAAGGCAATCCCGTACTATGTGATGAGCAAATCGTAGATTTCCGTGATCCGAAGGTGTTTTGGCATACTGATTCACAGCGCTGGATCATGGTGATCGCAGCTGGAGATCGTGTTCACATTTATACTTCTCCGAATTTGAAGGTATGGGAATTTGCAAGTGAGTTTGGTGCTGCAGAAGGCTCGCATGATGGTGTGTGGGAATGCCCGGATTTAATAGAGCTACCGGTAGAAGGTCAAGAAAATGCTAGTAAATGGGTAATGATCGTAAGTATTGGAGATAATCCTGCATTTCAGGAAGGTTCAAGAACGCAATATTTTGTAGGTCATTTTGACGGTCAAGCTTTTACGAATGATGATTCGACTGAGACGGTTTTATGGCTCGATCATGGTAGAGATAACTATGCCGGTGTTACCTGGTCGGATGTGGATAGGACGGACAATGGGAAGCTGTTTATCGGATGGATGAGCAATTGGAAATATGCGAATTTAACGCCCACAGATAGTTGGAGAAGCGCAATGACATTGCCTAGATTACTCTCTCTGCGCTCCGTACGGGACGGTATTCGATTGGTTCAAAAGCCGTTAACTGATGTTCAGAAGCTTCGTCAGCAGACGCAGCTTTGGGAAGAAGTTTATGTAAGCCCAGGCCAAAACCTCCTCTCGGACATGCAAGGTGATACCTATGAAATAGAGTGCGAACTGGAAATTGGGCATGCCTCGGAAATCGGATTTAAACTTCGTAAATCAGTTCATGAGGAAACCATTGTGGCTTATAACAGCGTCGCTCAATCGCTGTATATTGACCGCTGTAATTCTGGCGAGAAAGCATTTCATATAGCCTTTGGATGCAAACATGAAGTACCGTTGCAGTTGGAGAAAGGAAGATTAAAACTGCATTTATTTGTCGATCAGTCGTCCATCGAAGTATTTGCAAATGATGGTGAAATCGCGATTACTGATCAAATTTTCCCAGATCCATCAAGCACAGGTTTGGAGCTTTTTGTTCGCGGCGGCAGCGCAAAAGTGATCTCTCTTTCTCTGCATGCCTTAAAAACTATTTATTCGGTTGCAACTGTGAAATGAATGGATAGACGAATGCGAGGTATAATCAATTGACTTTATTAGGAGCTATTGAAGGCGGAGGAACTAAGTTTGTTTGTGGAATTGGAACACCTGAAGGCATAATCATTGAAAGTGTTTCTTTTTCGACAACAACACCTGAAGAAACGCTCGGAAAAGCGATGAACTATTTTGCTAACAAAGGAATACAAGCCATAGGAATTGGTACATTTGGGCCGATTGATGTTAATCCCAAAAGCCCGAACTTTGGAGCAGTTGGAAAAACCCCAAAGCCGTATTGGAGCGGTTTTCCAGTTATAGAGTATGTAAAGCGGCATTTTGATATTCCAATTGGTTTCGATACGGATGTGAATGCAGCCGCGCTGGGTGAGACTACATGGGGAGCAGCAAAAGGCATAAATAACTGCTTGTATATGACGATCGGTACGGGAATTGGGGCTGGGGCAGTTGTTGAAGGGAAGCTCGTTCATGGCTTGAGTCATCCGGAGATGGGACATATACTTATTCGCCGGCATCCTGAGGACAAATATATAGGGCATTGTCCTTTTCACCAAGATTGTTTGGAAGGGCTTGCTGCTGGGCCAGCAATCGAAGCTCGTTGGAGCAAGAAAGCATACGAATTGAATGAAATGCATCCAGCTTGGCTAATGGAAAGCTACTATATCGCCCAAGCGCTTGTGAATTATATTCTTGTTTTGTCTCCAGAAAAAATGATTCTGGGAGGCGGCGTAATGAATCAATTACATTTGTATCCCATGATTCGTGATCAGGTCGCTTCGCTGTTAAATGGGTATTTGCAGCATCCTGCACTTTCAGGAACTGGGGAAAACTTTATCGTAAAGCCTGCTTTAGGGGCAAAGGCGGGACTCATCGGTGCGCTTGCTCTAGCTATGAGTGCTCTCGGCCTATACGAATAGGTTCGAATAAGGCGTCGAGATCAATCGACGCCTTTTTGAGTTGTTCAGGTATAGCGTCTGCAAGCCATTGCAAATCTATAAATTTGGTGAGGTACACTAAATGAACTTTGAACCAATTCGTCGAGATGAGGGTCATTTTCAACAATCGCTAAAGCTTGATGATATCGTAAAGGTTTGCTCGATTGCATTTGCAGAAGAGAATAAGATGCTTGAAATCGAAAAGATGGAATCGGGATTTATTACAATACATATTGCATTACAATGCCAAGGTTATGCTAAAGGTGGCGCTATGTTACCCTGAATTGCTTTATAGCCAACGAGCCAACTTTAGACTTGCTTTATATCCAATCGAATTAGGGGTGAATTCTGTTGAACTTAAAAGTTGAAGAAATTATTCGCGAAGTACCAGAGTTAAACTATGAATTCTTAAGTTTTGAAAGTCTTAATGGTGGGCTGTGCAACCAAACCTACAAGATACAAATGAAACAGAGTAAATACGTTCTTCGCATCAATAACAGGCAAAATGAGTATTTGAACCTGACACGCCGTTCCGAAGTAGAAGTGATGAAGAAGGCAAACCACGAAGGATTTGCTCCTAAAGTGATTTCGGGTAATTATCCGGAACAATTTGTAGTTACGGAATTTATAGAAGGGCGAATGCTAGAGAAAGATGATCTCAAAGACTAACTTAAGTGTGATTTATAGGTACAAACTTTAATGTAATCGGGTGATTTGAGCACATATTTTGGACACCAACTATAATGTCACTGAACATGTTAGTGCATTTCCGAAAATGTTTACCGACACCACTAAAAGTTTGCCACTCATCACTAAAAGTTTACCGCTAAGCCGACGAAATTTAGGTATCCACTCCTGATTTTCGCTCGGCTTTTTTCTTGCTCTTTTCCCCAGGAACTTGTCTTTTCCTCAATCCCTTTCTCCTGCCTTTTTCCCGCATCCATATTAGGGATAAGGGAAGAGGGGATAAGGATTAGGGATACTCTCATCCCTGCATCCCTACTTACATTTCCCCTATAAAACCTTGATACATAAGTATTTTACGGCTGTATTGCAGTGACTTTTCCTCAATCTTTTCCCCGATTAATAGTAGTGATCGAAGCCATTAATCAGCGGTTGTTCCCAGGCATTTTCTCAATCGTTTTCCTTTAACCCTGTTCCCTAAATCCCTGCTTTTCCCTCTGCCTCACGTCAAACTTATTTTGTCTTTTGCCCTGATTTACCTCGATTTTTTGTGATTTGCTCGGTCATTTTGCGGGTTTCAGTCGCAAACTTATTTTGCTTCGGGGGATTGGGGAAAAGAATGAGGAAGGGCTGGGAAGCCTTGTGGGGCGTGAGATTGGAGCGAATGGAGTGGGTGGGAGAGGAGTGGTAGTCTTATTTGCATGGAGACAATGGCAGCATCGTTGAATCGAACAAGACGCCTGTAACTATTTTAGTCAATGACATTTAGACAAAGGCTTTATGTTCGAGAGCCCAAGTTATGGTCGGTAGATGAGCCGAATCTATATTACTGCTATTCGAAGATCCATGTAGATGACAAAGTAGTTGTCGAAGATAGGAATCATTTCGGTATTAGAAAGCTTCAGTATTTCTGAATCCTGATCATCTGACAAGACTATTTAAGAAGGAAACGGGCCATACGATAACCGATTATGCCCTGCTGGAAAGAATCAAGCTGGTGAAGGAATTGTTAACCCAAACGAACATCCCCATCAGTTCCATTTCATCATCCGTTGGGTATTCTAATTTCTCTCATTTTACAAATGTAATCAAGATATTTGCGGAAATGGGGCCAACGGAGTACAGAAGCCAATTCCGTGATCATAAGTGAATATTAAGCTAATCAAAACAAAAAAGCTGATAATTCCTTGCGAAGGAAATACCGGCTTCTTTTGTCTGCAAAATTACATGGTTAATCATTTCCATCATTAACGATTTTGGATCTAAGCAAAGGCAAGCTATGCGGCTAATTTTAATAGATGGTAAAAATATTTCATTTTCACATCATTCTCTCATTTTCATTAGATATAATTGCAAATGACTTCGGAATGATTATCATTATCAAATAAATGATGGAATATGACCTAAAACGGTTTGCATCGAAGGAAGGTGGTGGAGAGTTGGACGCTCAAATTAGGTACAAGTCCGGAAAGTATCATCGAAACGCTAAATTGAAACACCGGTCACAACGAAGCAAATATAGAGTACTCGGAATCCTGATTGAACGAGGAATCCTAACGTCCGAGGAACTCGCGGTGCTTCTGATGATGCCGGCCCCATCCGTGAGCAAAGTGACCCAAAGTCTAACCGTTAGCGGATTAATAGCGAGGGCAGAGAAGGACGGCCAATTTATGGCCATTACAGATAACGGAGTGCGGGTCTGGGAGGAGGCCAACCGTGATTGGCAAAAGTGGTTGGAACGCTACCCGGATCTCGTTTTCACCCAAGAACTTGAACCGTCAAAAGGCGCCAACGCGGGATGATGAGAAAACTCAGCGGATTCGCCGGTTTTGTCCTCTTCATTGTTTTTTTACTCTTGAGCTGGCAGTTGTTCGACCTGCATCAACTGCTTGAACGGTTACGCATGGTACTCGTTCAGCCGGGATGGCTGCTATTCATGTTTGTCGTTTATCTTTTATCTTTTGTTCTCAAAGCAGCAGCTTGGCAGGCGTACACAGGCCGTGAACACGCAATCGGAATGTACTTGCATGGCATTTTTTACAGCTTACTGTTCAATCACTTGCTGCCAATCAAGGTCGGTGATCTTGTACGCACAGGTGTATTAATGAAGAAGGCGAGTATGAGGTGGGATACTGCTCTCCACTCCGTCGTGATTATGCGTTTGACGGACTTACTTGTACTAGGAACGATATCGGCCATTGGCATGCTGTGGCTAGGAATGAAGATGTCTTGGCTTGCGTTTGCAGTCATGGCAGCATTGGTCATTTTAGCAGTGGTGGCCTTGAAATGGTTTCCGATTCGGCGCTGGCCATTTGCCAATCGGCACTGGGAGCAGCTCAAGGCAATCGTTATGTCAAGGAAAGGCCCCTATATCCTAGCTCTTGTTGCCGTAAGTTGGATATTGGAAGCGGTAATCTTGTTCGGTATTGCCCATATGGGAGGCATACAGTTAAGCGCCGCATCATCCATTTGGGCCAACAGCATAACAATCGGAGGCCAAATCTTTCATGTTACACCAGGTGGAATAGGTACCTATGAGAGTACGTTAAGCGGCTCGTTGGCGGTGCTTGGAGTTAGCTGGGAAGAAGCCTATACCACCGCTTTGCTGACACATACATTTAAATTCGCTGTGGCCTTTATTCTGGGCTCCTATTCTTTGATCCGAATGCCGATTGGTCTGCGCGAAGCCAAGGAATGGATCCAAATACAGCGAAAGCCTTCCCTAAATTCGAATCATGCGCGTGAAAGGACATCCTTATGAAACAAGCTTCGCCTTTTGAGATTGTAGCGGCTAGATGTTGGAACCTTCTGAACGAGGGCAAACCGTTTACGCCGATTTTTGCCACATCCGTATTCTTGCTGTATCGGTCTGATCAGTGGCTGGACAGTCATTTTTGGGTAGGTACCGGCTTAAGTCTTCTGTTGATTTTACCATTGTTTTTTTTATTCTATTATTTCGATTTCCCGCTTTTTCTAAGGAATTACTTATGGTTGCCGCTTGTAGCTTCGTTACTTTTATGGGAACCCCAAAATCTTTCCCTTCATGCGGCGGCAATCGGATTGTATTTCTTCTTCACGGTGTTTTTCTGGGGAACGTTTTATTACCGAATGCGGATCGGAACGTCATGGTGGAACTTTAAACGCTTCTGGAAGCTTGTGCTCAAGAACAGCGATTCGACAAGCGGTAATGCACAGGAACAACTGCCTAAGCTGCTGCTGCTCTTGTTATTGTGGAATCATTTTTACGGCTTGCTGATTCCTTCGTCAGAAGTCCCTTGGCCCGCTGCCGGGTTCGCGGATGCTGTTATTTTATTGGGCATATTCACAGTGTGCTTGCGGCTATACAGCTGGATTCTGCATGCAAACCTTTTTGATTGGAAACCCAAAGAGACAACATTATACACAGATGGGCCTGATATGACGGGAAAGGCCACCAATGAAAAGGTCATCGTGATTGTCATTGACGGTATGCGCAAGGAGCGCTTTGAAGAAGCCGATGCTCCGTTTCTGAAGAAGCTGCGTTCGGAAGGAACAGAGTATACGCAGATGGAGACGGTCTATCCCGCAAGAACGGTCGTTTGTTTTTCATCTATGTTTACCGGTGCCCATCCCAAAGACCACGGTATACGTTCCAATATGGTTTGGAAGCTGGGAATTCGGGTGGAAAGTATTTTCGATTCGCTGCGGAAGGTTGGGAAGCGGGGGCGTTTGCTTGGTATTGCCCATCTGATTGACTCCATGGGTGACGATGTGGAAAGCGTGACTGCCGTTATGCACAATGACAAAGCTGACCGCAATATCATCGACCGCTCCAAAAAGATAATGGCCGAGCAAAATCCTGATTTGTTCGTCGTTCAGATGATTGCCGTTGACCAAACCGGACACAGCATGGGTGTGCTGTACGATGAATATTTAGAGAAAATCGCCGAGGCTGACAGGTTGGTTGAGGAGTTTGTCGGTTGGCTGACAGATCAAGGCATGATGGAAAATACAACGCTTATCCTTTGCGCCGACCACGGCCAGGCTGACGGTATCGGTGGACATGGCCACCTGGATGAAGGAGAACGGTTTGTCCCTTTCTTCCTGCATGGTCCAACCATTCGCCAAGGCTGCAGAGTCGATGAGAGACACTCGTTAATTTCCATGGCGCCAACGCTCGCCTATTTATTGGGAGCACCGTATCCAAGCGCAAGCCGCGGGCGGGTGTTGACGGATGCGTTCAAGCGTTAATACCTCAACCTCAAGGAAATGGCTTAATGAAAAGAGGAATCCCATGAAATCTACTGGTAACAAAAAGCTTGTCGTATTCATACCTGCACATAACGAAGAAGCAAACATTGCGAGCGTCATTGCTCGTGTCCCGAGAGATTTCCATCCTAAGTATGACGTAAAGGTCATCATTATCGATGATGGCTCGACCGACCGGACAGTAGAGGTAGCGAAGGAAGCGGGAGCGGATGTTGTACATTCCTTTGGGAAAAACAGGGGCCTAGGGGCTGCCGTTAGAGAGGGACTGAGGCAATCCTGCCTGCTGGACGCGGATATTGGTTTGATGATTGATGCTGACAATGAGTACCCACCGGAGCAAATTCCGGAGGTTGTCGCCCCAATTATGGATAGGGAGGCGGACTACACGTTCGGTTCGCGATTTAAGGGGAGCATCGCAGGGATGAAGCTGCATCGCAGGCTGGGAAATTATTTTTTTACGCTGCTCCAGTCCGTGCTGCTGCGCAAATGGATTTATGACGGCCAATCCGGCATGCGAGGTTTTTCTAGGGAAGCGATGGAATGCGCGGAAATCATTCATGATTACAATTACGCCCAGGTGTTGACCTTGAATTTGTTGCGGAAGGGCTTCCGTCTGCAAGAGGTTCCTATCGCCTACAAGGTGAGGACACAGGGGCAGTCCTTCATTAAATTCCGGCAATATGTCAATTCCGTCATTCCGGCAATTTATAAGGAAATGAAGCGGCCCGCTCTTCGCGGTTCATCCCTTGCCCGAAACCAGCAAGTGCGGGAAACCTCGGGTCAGCAAGCGTAAAGGTTATCGCAACGAGAGGGGGTCAGAGAATATTGCATCGACTCGTTCGCCGTATAACGATAAGCGCTGCTTCTATCGTCATTCTCTTCCTTTTCTGCTTCAATCTGTTTTTCTCTAGTCCCTTTGTACGCTCTTGGGACGAGGTGGATTTTGTGCTCGCGGTGGACCGGTACGACCTGCTCGCCATGCAGCCCCATTTTCCGGGATACCCGTATTTTATTGCGGGAGCGAAGCTGGTTCATGAGTGGGCGACTGACCCGGTCCAATCCTTAATTATATGGAATGCGATGCTTGCCTTAAGCGCAGCGGTTCCCATGACGTTGTTAGCCAGGCGGTATATCGGGCTGGTGCCCGCATTATGGGCCACGGTGGGCGTGCAATCTTTGCCTTATTTATGGCTTATGGGCTCTCGGCCCATGTCCGAATGCGCGGGCATCGCCGTGCTGTGGTGGTACCTATGGAGTGTGCGATGGGCTGCGGACTGTCCAAAATCAAACCTACGTTTGGGTACCGCGTTACTATTGTTTAGCGTTCTAATGGGGATTCGATTATCCTACTTCCCTTTTGGCATTGCCTTGGTACTGCTGCTTGTTTACCAATTTATGAGTCTTACGGACAGCAGCAATAGGGTCCGAAGATTGGTTATGGCAATTGCAGCCGCTGGAGGCGCGCAGCTCATTTGGATTGGCGGCCTAATCCAGTCCGAGGGTACGCTGCAAGGTTTCTGGAAGCTGTCCCTAGCATTTGTCTCTGGACATTTCTCCGAATGGGGCGGCGGGGTCGCAGACTCGAAGGTACCCCTCGGCACGCGCTTTGTAACGCTAATTGCCGATCACCTGATTCGCGACATATGGTTTAGCCGTTCGTCAGCACTGGTTGTGCTTTATTTACTGCTTTTAGCTTTGATGGGCTTTGGGATGTGGAAGCTAAGGGGCAGCATACGGGATGCTTCTGCGGATAGGAAATTCGGCAAATGGCTGTGGATTTGCCTGGCAGCCTATGGAGTATGGGTTTTATTGGGCCAAAATATTGAAAAGCCTCGCCATATTGCGCCCGTTGCTGGTCCAATGCTGCTGGTCCTTTATGCTGCAGCATTCAAAACAGCAGCGTTATTAACCAGAGCTTCGGGAGATATCCGCCGGCGGAAGTGGTATATGGCAGCAGCAATCTATCTTGCCTTAGCTGCCGTTATCGCATTTCAAATCGCAGTAGGAGCTCATTTGCTAAAGCTTCAAGCCGAGCAAACGCCTGCTGTCTATCAATTGAACGACTATATGGAAGCTTTGGACCAACCGTTTGTTCTATACACATGGGAAGAAACACGGGTACTCCGCTATTTGGAGGCTGGATATGAGCATCGAAAAATTTTGACATTCGATTACTTTCATTCCTTATCGCAGACGGGGGCTAACCAGCGGGTATTTTTGACGGATCATGTGCTAAATGGTTTTTTGCAGCAAAATGCCAATGCGGGATCACAGGTAATCCCCGTTGCAAAATTTGTGTCAGATGATTTATTTGACCCGGTCTATTCCTGGATTACCCTTTACGAATGGATCGGACCAAATGAGTACCAAATGGAAAAAGAGTAAAACAGAAGGAGTGTGTTCAAGTGTCAAGATGGTTTCGAAGCGGGCTGGCGGTGGTTGCCTTACTATTATGGCTGTCTCCAGCTCAGGTATCGGCGTACTCCTATGGGGATGCGAATACGGAGGATGTTGCCGAGACTTTTAAGATCATTGCCGGTGCAGCAAGCGGGAATAAGCCGGATTGGAAAGTGATCGAAGAGACTCACAAAGTAAGGCGCTCGGAGATCAAATCACATTTTGGCGAATCCGTTGCGGTCACGCTGGACAAGAACGTTGAAGCGAAGGATAGCAAGCTTCTGATGGCTAATTACAAGGCCGTTCTCGTTATGAATCTGGACCGCCGATTCACGTATGCGTTGAAGGATGTTAGTGACTATGCCGGAGCCAAGCTGCTTCTGGCCAAAGCAAAAGCAACCTTCGATACGTTAGCGCCCTATATGTCATCTGGAACGGATGATATCAACGGTGCTTTCGAAGAAGCCTTGGAAGCGCTCGGAAATCCCGGCTTGTTCGGCGTAGGGGAGAAGGAGGCCGATCCGGAAACCTTTAAACAAAAGGTAAACTTTATTTACGGGAAGGTTAAACCGCAGTTTCCTTACAAGGCTTACGTCAAGCCGGCGGTTGCGAAGCCAAACGAGGAGAAGCCCGTCAAAGAACCGGCAGCTACGCAGAAGCCTTCTCCAACCAAAGCGCCTACTGCTGCCGTTAAGCCTTCGCCGAGCGTGAAGCCGAGCCCGGCTGAAGAGGAAGCGGCAGCCGCTTCGCCAACGCCTAGCATGCTTCCAAGTCCAGCTCCGGATGAATTGGTATCGGCCAGCCCTGAGGCAGAACCAACGTCTGAGGTGCCAGTAACCGAAGTGACGGGAGGTGAGACAGCAACTTCCGCCGAATCCGGCACCGGGGAAGCATCGGAGCAAGTGTTAGATGAGCCGATATCCTCTGATGGGGCGGTTGCTGCATCTGAACAAGCAGCGCAGGAAGAAGGGCATGCTCCGATGGAGCGAACCGATAAAACAAATTCCTTGGTAACGGTATTCGTTATCGCAGGGGTAATTATCGTTGGCGCTGGTGTCATATGGTTTATTCGCAAAAAAGGCTTAATGTAAAAAAACTAATTTTAGGAGAGATGAAATTGCGTAAATTATTATCCTTAGTACTCAGTTTGACCTTGGTTTTTTCTTCCGTCTTGATGCTGGCTTCCGTTGTCAGCGCAGAATCTAAATTCAAAATCACGGAGGATGCGGATATCGCCGCAAAAATAAAGGCTTTTACGGATATCAAATCCTTATTCACGGACAAGACGGATCTTAATGCGGTTAAACAATTTTACGTGAATCAGTTCCAAACGGATGTAAAACGCATTGACGCAACAATCAAGCCAGACGATCCAAAGATCGATGAGAACGTTTCTTTCGTGTTAGACAATGCCATTAAAGGCACGCTTAACGTGGCCCAAGCGAAGCAAGCCGTAGACAAAGGGCTTCAATGGTACTTCTACTTCAGTCTGCGTGACTTGATCAGCAACAAGGTCAGACCGGCACTGGCGAAAGAAGATTTCAATACCGCTACGACTGAATTCTACAAAGTCGTACAAATTTATGAGGGAGTTATTCAGAGCACAGTAACCAAACGTGATGGCACTTATGGACTGGACATGACCGGTATTTTGAAAGGCACGATCGAGCAGCTGCTGACTGATCTTGAAGAGAAAAATGTCAATGATTTCAACGTGCACCGTCAAGTTTTGGATAAAACCATTATCAAAACCTACGCACTTGCAACCTTTACTTATGCGACGAATATCCCGGCGAAGCCTGCTGCTGATCAGCCTGCTGCCGTTACGGAAGGCTACTTCCTTTACCTCCCTGTATACACCTATTTAAGAGGTGGAAGCGTTGAGGATGCTAATTACGTTCTGAATGTATTCGCATCTGGAGACGCTAGTAAGGTAGATAAAGATAAGATTCAGGCTGCGCTTCAAAGAACGATGATTGGAAAAGTATCGGAATACGTAACGAATGCTTATACGAAATTAGCTGACGGTGATCTGCAAGGCGCACGCGGTTATGCAATGGAAGGGAATATGTTCTTGTCGACGCAGGAAGTATTCTTTACGAAAGAAGAATATGCGGCAGCCGCTGCGCATGCGCAGCAGTTCGCTGAAGCAATCGACATGTCGGATCTTGCGAAAGCAAAAACAGCTTCCTTTAAGATGTTGAAGTATCTTGCAGCCAAAGACGGCACTCAAATTTCAGTCAATGTAAAAACGTATAAAGTTGACGGGCAGTCCCGTACGGCGGCCAGCGCTCCATTTATCAATAAGAAGACATCCCGCACACTGGTTCCTGTTCGCTTAATTGCGGATGCGATCAATGCAGAAGTTAGCTACGACAATAGCACGAAGACGGTTAGCATTGTGAAAGACGGCAAGAAAACCGAACTGAAGCTTGGTTCCGATCAAATCATTCAAGACGGTAAACTTAACGAAACGCTTAAACTCGACCAGCCGGTCGTCGTGGACAAAGGCAGCTCATTTATTCCACTGCGCGCGGTCGCTGAATTGTTCGGAAAAGGTGTTTTTTATGATAAGGGTGAAATCATTATTCTCAGATAATTCATAATCTCTTTACAGGAGACGCCTGCGCTTAAAACGCAGGTGTCTTCCGCCATTATATTTATCTTATGGAGTGGGGGCTTAAGGATGAATTTGCAGTCCTTTTTAATTACATTTCGCGAAGCGCTCGAAGCGATTTTGATTGTTGGGGTTATCATGACCTATTTAAAGAGGATCGGCCAGACACAGTGGAACAAATGGGTATGGGTTGGCGTTATCCTCGCGTTGGCAGCGAGTTATGGCACCGCCCTAGTGTTCCAAACGGTGCTAACCGGATTCGCAACGATGGGCAGCCAAAATTACTTGAAGATTGGTATTATGCTCGTCTCATGCGTACTCCTGTCTCATATGGTTTTATTCATGAGCCAGCAGAGCCGCAATTTACAGGGACAGGTTGAGAATAAAATATCGGCGATTCTCACCGTCGGCGGGGTGATGAATATGATCATCCATTCGTTCCTGGTCGTTGTAAGGGAAGGCGTGGAGACCGTATTTTTCTTCGCCGCGATTACCGGCGGAGATATTCAACAGGCGCTTCAAAGCTGGGGAGCTTTGTTTGGCCTGATATTGGCCGTTGTTGTCGGTTATTTGTTTTTTAAAGGCACCAAAAAAATTCAGCTTAAAACTTTTTTCCGGATCACCAGCATATTTCTCATGATGATTGCAGGAGGACTGCTTGTACAGGCTGTCGGGATCATGCAGGATATCGGAATAATGGGCACGATTTTCAGAACGCCTGGCGGCGAGGTTGGCGAGATTTACAACATTACGGCTATTATGCCTGAGCATCCTCTGGATGAAACGCAGCATATTCGAGATACCGGCGAACGCCCTTTGATAAACGGACAAGTCGGAATTTTCTTTAAAGCATTCCTCGGCTATACACAGAACCCGTCCGTTGAAGAATTTGTCCTCTACTGGGCATTTTATCTGATTATATTCATACTGTTAGGTTTGCAGAAAAAGCGTTCCCTAATCATGCAGTCTACAGAGTCGATAAAAGGAGTGTGAAAATGTTGAAAATCGGAATTATAGGTTTTGGCCATGTCGGTAAAGCGATGTTTAAGCAATTTCCGAATGCGATTGTTTATGACGGTCCCTTAGGCGTTGGGAGCCGGGAGGAGCTTACCGGCTGCGATGCCGCTTTCATATGCGTGCCTACGCCGGAAGCGCCGGACGGCAGCTGCGACACAGCACAAGTGAAAGAAGTTCTTTCGTGGCTTGATGCCTCGGTTATTATTATTCGGTCTACCATCCCTGTTGGTTTCACCGACAGTCAAATTAGGGATACGGGCATGCGAATTGTCTTTCAGCCCGAGTATTACGGAGAAACGGCTGCGCATCCGTTTGCTGACCTCAATGCGAGAAGCTGGTTGACGCTGGGAGGTTCAGCAGGGGATGTCAATTTGGCTGTAAAAGCCTATCAAAGCGTATGTAATGCAGAGGTTAAATTCGTACTGACGGAAGCCCGTACCGCAGAGCTTGCTAAATATATGGAAAACTGTTATTTGGCATTGAAGGTCGCTTTTTGCAACGAGTTTTACGATATTGCCGAAGCCTTTGATGTCGATTATTCCAGACTGAGGGAAGTGTGGCTGGAAGACCCGAGAATAGGCCGAAGCCATACCTTCGTATATGAGGATAATCGTGGATTCTCAGGAAAGTGTCTCCCTAAGGATTTGAACGCGATTCTGCATCAGGCGGATGAGAAAGGCTTAAATGTAGGGTTAATGCACGCTCTGCGGTCGAGAAACGAACAGTTTATGAAAAACAATGATTGATTGGCATACGTTTTTCGCATAGAATAGACTCATATCTAATAATGATAATCATTTTCATTTAATGAATAAGCCCTATAATCATGTCGCTGCCAGCATTAGGACATGGCTTTAGCCTTGCGGGAGGAAAAGGCGTAATGAAAAAAGTATTGCTGATTGAAGACGAGAAAAATATGTCGCGATTTATCGAGCTTGAGCTTTAGTACGAGTCTTTCTCAGTAACCGTTGCTTCTGAAGGCAACACAGGACTGAACTTTGCGCTGTCTGAAGATTGGGATATTATTCTCCTCGATATTATGCTGCCTGGGATCGATGGACTCGAGATATGCCGGCGGCTTCGCTCTCTTAAACACACGCCGATTATTATGTTAAGTGCGAGAGACAGCATATCTGAACGTGTATACGGATTGGATTGCGGAGCCGACGATTATTTGCCAAAACCATTTGCCATTGAAGAGCTGCTGGCACGGATGAGGGTAGTCTTCAGAAGGCAGCAGGAAGCGTACAAGGAACAGGATAAGGATCGGCTGCCCATCCTGGCTTACCTCGATTTGACTGTGGACCCGAATAGGAGAATGGTTACCCGAGCGGGTTCGCCAATAGATCTGACCAAACGGGAATATGATTTGCTCACGGTATTTTTAAGCAATACGAACCGGGTGCTTGACCGCGAGACATTGCTTGATAAAGTATGGGGGTTTGAGGTAGCGGTGGATACGAATGTTGTGGATGTGTACGTCAGGTATCTGCGACGCAAGATTGATTATCCCGGTGAAACCAGCTACATACAAACCTTGAGAGGCATTGGTTACGTGATGAGAAAATGAGCTTGAAAAAATGGACGGGCTTCTACTTTCGGATGCCGATTAAGTTCAAGCTGACTTTATGGTCAACCGTGTTAATCATGGTGCTGTTCGCCGGATATAACACGCTGCAGTACGTCATTATGGAGAAATGGATCATTCACCGCGAGAAAAAGAACGTGCAGCACAGCATGAATGAAATTCTGAACTATTTTCTGGAACAGGAAGCGGAGTTTAAGCAAGAGAATTTAACGAAAATAAGACAGTATTTGGACAAAATCAACCGAGACGATCAACGGATCCGTATTATTGGAACCGATAATATTCCTCTTATAACAATAAACGAAAATGTGCCGGACGATCTGTTGGAGCACCAATCGATCTCACGGCAAGTAATCGGTATTTACAAGCAGGGCGGCTATTCCCATTTAATCATGGAAAGTCCGATCACCATTTTCGAGTTTTCCGGATCAGTCGAAATTGTCAAAAGCCTGGCCCAATTCGAGGAAATGAGAAAAACGATTTCACAGGTGATGTTTTATTTTACTTTAGGGGCAGTCGTTTTAAGTATTTTGGTCGGTTGGCTGCTTACGCGAAATGTGCTCAAGCCGCTGCAGGCAATGGCTCAGACGATAAAAGACATCAGCAGCAAAGGGATGCAGGAAAGAATGCGGCCAGCATTAAATGGCGATGAAATCTCAACTTTAATGATCATGTTTAACGATATGATGGATCAGGTGGAAGAATCGTTCCGTCAGCAAAGCAGGTTTGTCGAGGATGCTTCCCACGAGCTTAGAACGCCAGTAGCCATCATCGAAGGCCATATGTCTCTGCTTCGTAGATGGGGAAAGGAAGACCCTGTTATTCTAAGCGATTCGCTTGATGCTTCTCTTCACGAGTTTGCACGGTTAAAGGGGCTTATCATGGAATTGCTTGCCTTATCTCGGGCCGAGCAAAACACGCATGTCCTCGAATCATTGTTGAAGAGCCCTTCGAAAGCAATCGAAAGAATAATAGATCGGTTCGCTTTGATTCATCCTGATTTCGCTTTGGAAACCGATTTAGAACGGATTGATGGTACGAGTTTGAATATTTCCAACGAACATCTGGAGCAAATGCTGCTCATTATTTTGGATAATGCCATTAAATACTCTTTACAGCAAAAAGTGCTATCTGTCAAAGCCTATGTGAGTGAGAAACAGGTCCATATTGAAATCATCGATTATGGCATGGGAATTCCTGCGGAAGATTTACCGTACGTTACGGAAAGGTTCTATCGGGTAGATAAAGCAAGGAGCCGTGATCAGGGCGGCAATGGGTTAGGTCTTGCCATTGCCAAGAGATTGATTGATCGTTATCATGGCACGCTTGCCATCCGTTCCGAGGAACTTTCCGGCACAACGGTAACCATCGGCTTGCCATGTTTATTTCACGAATAGAAACCAGGTACGGTAAATGATGAAGGAGGATAAAGTTTGCAAAAGTTGTCGATCATTTTATTTCTTTTTATAGTCTGTACGGCATGCGGGCTTGGAGGAAGTAGCGGTGAACCTCAAAATCATTCCGAGCCAACGGTTACAGCTATACAAGATACTGGAGATACAGACATGAAAAACGGCGATGTGACGGTATATTCAGCTAGGCATTATGAAGCCGATTCCATCCTATTCGAAGCCTTTACGAAGCGCACGGGGATAAAGGTCAATGAGATCAAAGGCACGGCGGAGGAATTGGTCGCGCGGCTAAAGCAGGATGGAGAGGATTCCAAGGCGGATCTGTTCTTTACCGTGGACGGAGGCGTATTAAACTATGCCAAGCGGGAGAATGTACTGCAGCCTCTAAGTTCTGAGGTCGTTGACCGCCAGGTTCCGGCCAAATGGCGTGATCCGGATGATTATTGGATTGGCATTGCTACGCGTGCACGGGTAATCGTATATGCGAAGAATAGAGTTAAGCCGGAGGAATTATCGACATATGAAAGTTTGACCGACGATAAGTGGAAAGGCAGAGTGCTGGTTAGATCTTACTCCAATCTATATAACCAGTCATTGCTAGCTTCGTTCATTTCTATTAACGGAGAAGAGCAAGCGGAAAAGTGGGCCAGAGGGATCGTGAACAATTTCGCGCGTGTCCCGGAAGGCGGGGATCGTGATCAAGCCAAGGCCATTGCCGATGGCATCGGTGATGTGGCGATCATGAATACGTATTACGTGGGGCAGCTTGCCGCCTCCAAGGATTCGGAAGAAGCACGGGTAGCGGAGGGCTTGGGTGTGTTCTTCCCCAATCAGGAGACGACAGGGACGCATCTCAACATAAGCGGAATCGGGCTGGTTCGTTATTCGAAAAACAGAGAAAATGCATTAAAGCTGGTTGAGTATATGACGAGTAAGGAAGGCCAAACGCAATTGGTGCAGGGGAGTTACGAATTCCCGGTTAATGAAGAGGCCGAAGCAGCAGAGCCTATCAAATCCTGGGGAGCTTTTAAGTCGCAGCAGCTTGATTTCGCAGATTTAGAAGACTACCGGCAAAAGGCGATTGAGATCTTTAAAAAAGTGAAATGGGCTTAATGATTTACATAGGCGATGAGGCCCGTTACTTACTGAAAGAAAGAGCATGTTCCGAATGGAGGCAGGCTCTTTTTTGCGTATCATGATTACTAGATTCATATTAAAATATGTCTTGGGAGGTGTGTTTGCTTGGTTGATATCGAAAAGAACATTAAACATAACGAATATGCCTCACTCGAAGGCATGTTATTCAAGCTTCGGGAAGTTGAACATATCAAGAGCCATTCGAGTGAATGGAAATTAAGGCTTCAGTTTGTCCAGACACACATGATTTTTGTAGCGTCAAGCGGTCGAGGATGGCTCACTATTGATGGGCAATTCACCGAGATGCGACAAGGCAGCGTTTATGTTTGTACGCCTGGTCAGCTCATCGAAGCAGCCGCGCACTCTTTCGATGAACGCGGGTTTTATCATATGCGATTTGATATTATTGAGGATGACGGATCGTCAATCGATTCGATGCAGGTTATTAAGCGGAATAGCACTTTCCCGGTTAAGGGGGAAGTTATCGTCTCGTCTCTGGTTTCCGTTAACGCTTTGTGCAAATCCATTTGCCAATGTTTGCAGGACGAGGATCGATTAAAACGATTCCGCGGTCAAATCCTCTTTCAAGAAGTGCTGCATACCATCCTACAGGATGCTCTTCTTGTACAAGGAAACGATTCGGAAGCGGCGCTGGAATACGTAAAAGGCTATATCGAACAGCATTATCAGCAAGAACTTACGATTGATCATTTGGCGAAGGTGGCGGGGATTAGTACCCGTCATTTTATGCGGTTATTTAAAAAAAGATATGGTTGCAGCGCGATCGACTATTTGGCAATCTATCGGATTAAAGAGGCACAGCAGCTGATGAGGACGAGCGGGCAAAATCGTCTTCGGGATATTGCGCGGCATGTAGGTTACCATGACGATATTTATTTTCGGCGCAAATTCAAACAGGTATCGGGTATGCCTCCAGCGGCATTTATGAAGATCAGCAGGAAAAAAATAGTCGCTTACCATTTTCCTAACATTGGACAACTGATTACGCTTCAAATAAATCCGTTTGCAGCACCAGCCGATCATCCCTGGACTGATTATTACAAGCGAAAGTATCAAATGGATTCCGTGCTCCCGCTAAGTTCAAATCAATCGATAAAGAGAGAAGAAATTCGGCTTGCCGAGCCTGACTTCATTATAGGTATCGACATTCTAGTACCTGCCGGGGAACAGGCCATGCTCCAGGAAATCGCACCTGCGTTTTTTGTACCTTGGTTGGAGAACGATTGGCGTACGCATTTGCGTTTGATTGCACAGTTTCTGGATAAGTCAACAGCATCGGAAGTCTGGCTTGAAAAGTATGATAGAAAGGCTCTTTTTGTTAGAGAGCAGATAAAACATGCTTTCAAGGATGAAAGTCTTCTCATTCTAAGAATTACAGGTGATCGCCTTCACGTATTGGGCAACAGGAGTATAGGTACGGTTTTTTATGACGATTTGCATGTTGTGCCCGCGCGTGGCGTCGATCGGATAAATCCGGATCAGCAGGTGACATCGGATCAACTGGCGGATTTTGATGCGGATCGGTTTTTGCTCATCGTGGACGAGGACGCACTATCGCAATCAACTTGGAGAACTCTCATGAACTCTGAGCTATGGCGCGGTCTGAAAGCCGTCAAGAACAGCCGTGTGGATTTCCTCCCATCGTATCCATGGGTGGAATATACGGCATTCACCCATGATCTTATGCTGGATGAAGCGCTGAAGCTTTGGCGTAATCGTGCATAAAAAAATGTCGTTATCGTCGATATTCTAAAATTGAAAATTCATCTATACTCCTCCTATGTGATAATGATAATCAATTTTAATAAGCGATTATCATTTATAATTTAGATTTTTAGGAGGATCACCGAAGAATGATGCGTAATGGAAGATTGTTTGCGGGATTAATTATCGCATGGTTAGTCATGTTAAGTACTGCTTGTGCAGCCGATAATACCGAGTCGAATAAGAACAGTACTGCTGCTGGGAATTCTGGTAAGACGAATGCAGGAGTATCCGATAAAATGCGTGTGATAACAAGCTTGAAAGGAGACATCAGCATTCCAACTGCGCCCCAAAGGGTCATTGGGCTTTCTGTCGTCTACCCTGAGTTTTTATATGCGCTTGGCGTTACGCCTATTGCGGTGCAAAACTATCATCAGGATTTCCCATCCTATCTCAAAGAACCGTTTAAAGATACATTGAAGATGGGGATTGCGCAAACGCCTAATTTTGAAGCCATTCTAACCTCAGAGCCGGATTTAATTATTGCTCCGACTTGGTGGTCCGATAAGGATTACGATCAGCTGTCCAAAATCGCACCAACCGTGCTATTGCCGCAGCGTGATAATTGGCGGGATGAATTGCGGGATATTGGCGAGGTTCTCGGTAAGAAAGACCAGGCAGAAACGGTTATTCAGGATTTAGAAGCGAAAAAAGAAGAAGCCAAGAAGAAGCTCGACACCCTTGTTGGAGACGAGACAGTCATGTATATGATGATTATGGCAAAAGAAATCGTTATTTACGGTGAAAATATCGATAGAGGGAATTTCATCCATCAGCAATTAGGCTTGAAACCGGTCAAAGAGTTTCCTCAGACCGAGGCAAGCCTTTCCATATCGTTGGAAAAAATACCGGAATATAATCCTGACCATATCATCCTGCAGCTAGATGATGAGTCTAGCGAAGAAGTCCAGAGCAGGTATAAACAAATGATGGATAGTTCATTGTGGAAAAATATGACGGCAGTAAAGAAAAATCAGGTTTACATCATGGGAGGCAAGGAATGGTTTAGCCTGGGCATGTCTCCTTTGGCAGATAGGTATGCCATTGATGAAGTCGTTCATGCTTTTGAGAATAAACAAAAATAAGGGGAGGGTATACAGTGGGCGCGGTTGACTTTCGACAGCTGGAAGAGAAGTTTTTCCTGACTTTGTACGAGCCGGAAAACACCGTGCTTACGATGCCTGCTTCTGATCTAATAATAGAAGAAGATATGATGCGATTGATCGACACGTACGGACTGCTTATTAAAACAGAAGAACGATCCGCAGCGGCAGCGTTTTTTATGAGTTGGTATGCGGGAATATGCAGTGCGATGCAGCACATGCTGTTTCGCGGTGATGAATTGCTTCTGGATTTATCATTATCTAATGTAACCGTTCAATTATATGCAGGTGACCACTATCCCCTTTTTTCATTTAAAATCAATGAACAGCGTTTCAGGAAAATTCCTATAACGGGCGGCGACGCTTGGCGCAAGAAGACGCTCGATTCATTTTACAGGGAAAACATAACGCCCTTGATCGTAACATTATCCCGACTAGTCCAAATGAGTGCCATTCCCTTATGGGGACAAATTGTTAATGCGTTGTATAGTCAAATGGAAGAAGAGTTGGGCGATGCTTCGGATGAGAAGAGCAGGAAGATGATCGTTTATCCATTTCAAATGTTGAAATGGGGAATCGATGCCAGCGCGTTCGGACTCCGTAAAAATCCATTTGATATTAAACTTCGATACATTGAACATCCGACTATCCCTGAGAAAAAAATACGATTGAAAACAGCTTGCTGCCTTGCCTATCGCTTGAATACGGAATTTGATTATTGTTATGAATGTCCGCGATTAAATGAAAAGGATCGTGCATTAAAGAGAGCGAATGGCCACTGTTGAGGCGGCACCCAAATGGAGGGTGCCGCCTTCAGCGTTTTATAAGCAAATCGTCACCAACGACAGCCATTAAGCTTAAGCCGCCAGCCTCACCCAAAATACCAGCTAGTGAAATGACACTAATCCCCTTAATCGCGAGGATGGATTTTGCAAAGGGAATGCGTTCTAATACGGTTGAAATCTCCTTCTCCACAACCTCTAGCTGTTCGCAAGCAAGGTCGTACTCGGCGAGCAATTGTTTCAAGTGGAGCTTGTAGTAATGCGTAGCTGACGGAGATCCTACAGAATGGTTGGCCAGCTCGATGAGTGTTTTTGCTTTTCTAGCACCGCAGTGCCGTTTCATGATGGTTTTCCATCCCTGAATCAGGTTCTGAGGCTGCAGCTTACTAAGCTCATACCCTGATTCTTATCTCGCCCTCCAACCAATCAAAATGGCTAAAAGCCTTGATACAAAAGCATTCTTCTGTTTTCTCGCAGTGTTTTTTGCAAGATCTTTTCCCCGATTTATTTTCCTAATAAGAAGTAATGAATACCATTAATCAGCGGCTGTTCTCAGGCAAAATAACTAAATTCGAGGGAAGTACATATACATAATAAGTAGGGACGGTTTAGCGCTGCCTACTCAGAAATAATGGTAATGAGGTTGTCCAGTAGTCATCTATGATGATGAAAGGCAACTTTTTTTATTTAAAAAATGTCGAAATAACACTATTCAAGTTGTCGCAATATTGTTAGTCGCCTTCCAAGTACTGCAATAAGATGGAGAAAGGGAATGAAGGCTAATCGAAAGGGGTAATAACATGCTGAAGACATCTTTTAATGACAAATGGAGCTTCTCCAAAGGTGCGGGAGGATTGTCTCTTTCGAGATCGGCGCCGGAAGTGGAGATCACGCTGCCTCATGATGCCATGATTTTGGAACAAAGAGATCCGGACTGCATCAATCAGAATAATACAGGGTTCTTCCCGGGCGGCAATTATACGTATAAGAAAAAATGGTTTGCGCCAAAGGAATACGAAAATAAAAACATCGTCCTCGAATTCGAAGGCGTTTATATGAATGCCATGGTCTATATTAACGGAGATTTTGCCGGGAAATGTCCGTACGGCTACAGTAACTTCTACGTGAAAGCCAACCGTTTTTTGAAATGGGATACGGACAATGAAATCAAAGTACTTGTGAAAAATGGCGCGGAGTCCAGTTCGAGATGGTATACGGGAAGCGGAATATACCGTAACGTCAATCTCTTGATTGGTGATCTGCTTCACATCAAGGAAGATGGCGTCAAGATTACTACACCTGATATCTCGGCAGAACAGGCCATTGTAGAGGTAAGTACCTTCGTTCAATACGATGGGATCGTAACACAAAAAGCATATGTTTTGACAGAGATACAGGATGAAAATGGAAACCTCATTGCGTCGGACAAGACGCCTGTAACGGTGTTTTCTAGAGAGCCAGTGACAATCAGACAACGGCTTTATGTACAGGAGCCAAAGTTATGGTCGGTCGAAGTGCCGAACCTCTATGTCTGTTATTCCAAGCTCCTTGTTGACGGCAAAGTAATAGACGAGGAGAGGAATCATTTTGGTATTCGAAGCCTGAGTTTAAATACGCGGCACGGGCTAAGAATAAATGGCGAAGTTATTAAACTAAGAGGCGCTTGCGTGCATCATGATAATGGCGTCATCGGTGCCTGTACGTTGGAGCGTGCGGAGGAGAGACGTGTAGAAATCCTGAAAGAAGCTGGATTCAATGCCATCCGAAGCGCCCATCAACCTATATCCAAGGCTATGCTGGATGCCTGCGACAGGATTGGTATGCTGGTGATGGATGAGACCTTCGATACGTGGGATTCTTGCAAAACGGATTACGACTATGGCTTGTTTTTCGAGGAGTGGTGGGAAAAAGACTTGCAGGCGATGGTCGAGAAGGATTTCAATCATCCAAGCGTCATCATGTACAGCATCGGCAATGAAATTCCGTCCGTCGCAACGGGCAACGGTGCCAGCCTGAACCGTCAAATGGCCGAAAAGCTCCGTTCTTTGGATAACACAAGGTTTATAACCACTTCGGTTAACGGGTGGTTATGTATTATGGATCGGCTTGGAGAAGTGATGGCGAGCTTCGCAGGTGAAGGAAATAAAGGAGCATCGGCCCCTGCCGAACAGTTGGATTCGAATGAGATTAATACGGTTATGTCGACGCTGCTGGGCAAGATGAATCAAATTGTAAGGCATGAAATCGTAGGCGAAGTAACGGAAGAAGCGTTTGCGGCTGTCGATGTTGCAGGATATAACTACATGAATGGCAGATATGAGATGGATAAGGAGCTGTACCCGAACCGAGTCATATGTGGTACAGAGACAATGCCTAATGATATTGATATCAACTGGAGATTAACGAAGGCTAATAGCCATATTATCGGAGACTTCACGTGGACAGGCTGGGATTACCTTGGCGAAGCTGGTATTGGTAAGATCGACTATACGTTAGATGAGAGCAAAGCGATCTACGGTCCGTATCCATGGTATGTCGCTTATTGCGGAGATATAGACATTACAGGTAATCGCAGACCGGCATCCTTCTATCGTGAAATCGTTTGGGGCCTTAGGAAAGAGCCTTATATCGCTGTCCAAAGACCACAGCATTATAATAAGAAATTTATGAAGTCGGCTTGGTCATGGAGCGATTCGATCTCCAGCTGGACATGGCCGGGGTCGGAAGACAGCGCTGTTAAGGTTGAAGTATATTCGGATGCCGAAGAGGTGGAGCTGCTGCTAAACGGCAAATCCATCGGCATAGCACCTGCGGGCGAGGCGAATCGCTTCAAAGCGATATTTGATACGGTTTATCAACCGGGTGAGCTTACAGCTGTTGCTTACGTCAATGGAGAAGAAACAGGGCGTATGGTGCTGACGACGGCCGGAAAAGGACTCCAGCTGAAGCTGGAAAATGATCATGAGGAGCTGCAAAGCTCAGGAGCGGATTTGGCTTATATTATGATCGCCTTAACGGATGAGAACGGAATTCTGCAGACGGCGGCAGACAGAAAAGTATCGGTTACCGTTGAAGGAGCTGGAACGCTGCAGGGGTTCGGAAGCGCGGATCCGAAGAGCCTGGAAAATTTCTGTGATGCGGAAAGAACAACGTTCGACGGCAAGGTACTCGCGGTTGTCCGCTCCAAATCAGAAGCAGGGGCAATAACGGTGACTGCGTCAGCAGAAGGCTGTGCCACGCAAAGCATAACGATACAGGTCTTGTAAATCAACCAGGAGGTACATTGTGAAAGAACGTGATGCTTTGCAAACAAACGCCCCGCTCTATGACGGGACGCAAGACCCTCAGTTCCAGCAGCCCTATGTGGATATCGATGAATGGCGGGATCAGCCAGTGCGACATCGGTATCTCCACGGCGGGTTCGAGGGTACTAACACCAAGTTTTCATTTTATTACCCTCCTGAAGAGGGTTATGAGAGAAGATTCTTTCATTTTGTCTCGCCTGTTCAGGGCAGCGAAAACGCAAATCAAGGCAACGATGGCGCAATTGGCTTTGCTGTTTCCAGCGGTGCTTATTTTGTCGAATCCAACATGGGAGGAATGTCTCCTGACTTTACGCTTGTTTATCGTGCAAATGCCGCTGTGGCACAATATTCACGAGTAAAAGCAGCCGAGTTATATGGACCACATCGCCCATATGGTTATGTATTTGGTGGAAGCGGCGGGGGGTACAAAACGATTAGCTGTATTGAAAGTACAAAAGGCGTGTGGGACGGTGCGGTGCCATTCGTAATCGGAACGCCAATGGCCATGCCTAATGTTTTTTCGGTACGTGTGCATGCCATGCGAATCCTTAAGGAAAAGTTCCCTTCCATTATTGACGCTCTTGAGCCAGGCGGCAGTGGAGATATGTATGCCGGATTGAATGAGGAAGAAAGACAAGCGCTTGAAGAAGTAACCCGAATGGGGTTCCCGCCGAGAAGCTGGTTTGCCTATAACGAGATAGGTGATGGTGCATTATCAGTTCTTTCTCCCGCCGTGTTCCAGAGTGACCCCTCCTATTTTGAGGATTTCTGGACAGTTCCCGGTTACCTTGGCGCGAAGCTTGGCAGCTCGGCTATCAGGGCACGTGTTCAGTTTAAGACTGTCGTCTCAGAGGTTATTAGAGCTGACAAGGATGACGACTTAAGTGTGGATAGATCGAAGTTGATGGGTGTTGATGAGGCATGGAAATCGCTTCAGGATGGAACGAATTCCGCTCCGTCATTTCGGTTAGAGAGCGTACCTAACGGGGAGTTGTACATGGATGGGGCCTATATCGTCTTTACAAGCGGTGAGGCTGCTGGACAGAAGGTTCCTCTTGGGCAGATCAACGGTAATGTTGTCACGGTTGGATCTGCTTTCGGATTTCACGAGTCGGCTCCATATCTGGATCGAATCAAGCCAGGAGACGAGATTATGCTCGACAACTCGGACTACATTGCTCTACAGACGTATCACCGACATCAGGTACCAACTCCTGATTATTATGTATGGGACCAGTATCGGGATGAAGACGGTCAGCCGCTGTATCCACAGCGCCCGTTTCTCCTTGGGCCAGCCATTGCCTACGGCGGAGCAGGTTCTGTCCAAAGCGGGCGATTTGACGGAAAGATGATTGTCGTGGAGGCGTTGATGGACGAAAGCGCATTCCCATGGCAGGCCGACTGGTATCGAACCAAAGTGAAAGAAGCGTTGGGAGATAAGCTGGATGACCATTTCCGACTTTGGTATATCGATCACGCCTTACATGCTGAATCCAGTTCGAATAATGAGCTTGATGAACTGCACATTGTCGGTTATATCGGTGCGTTGCACCAGGCGCTTCTTGATCTGAGCGCCTGGGTAGAACAAGGCATCATCCCTCCTGCCAGCACCAACTATGAGGTTGACAACGGTCAGGTCATCGTTCCGCAGGGAGCAGCCGAGCGGCAAGGCATTCAGCCGGTCGTAACCGTGAAAGCAAACGGCGGCCAGCGTGCCGATGTTACGGTGGGCGAAGCAGTCTCCTTCTCGGGGAACATCGAAATACCGCCTAATACAGGCAGAATTGTTTCGGCAGAGTGGGATTTCGAAGGGGGTGCTACTTATCCTATCGACGCAACTTTTAACCGCATGAACGAAGACGGCTCGCAGGTTGTCGTCGAGGTGTCGTATGCGTTCTCCAAGCCCGGTACCTACTTCCCGGTGCTGCGGGCAGCGTCCAACAGAGAAGGTAATAGCAATGACAAGTACACCCAAGTTCTGAATCTTTGCCGTGTGCGGGTCGTGGTAACTTAGAGTGTCCTTGCTCTTAAACAAAGTTAATTAGCTTCAGGGTCAACCGGATTTACACGGTTGGCCTTTCTTGTAGGCTTCTATTTGGAGGTTAATCAAAGAAAACCTAAAGAAATCGTAGTTTTTTATCATCTATTAGTGAATTTTATAACGGTATACTCTGAAATAGAAAGCGCGCGCGTGCCTTCAAATAAACATTTATGAAGTAAAGGGGAGGGTCAACAATGCAATTTTCTAAGAAATTAAGCATTCTTCTACTCACTATAATTTGCTTTGCGGGACGCCCGGATCTCAAGAGAGGTTGGCAGAATTAGAAAAAATCCGATATTACGATCGAGGGTTGGACGAATACTGGGAAAAAGGGAACGGCGGAAAGATCCATTTAACGGTCAAGGCGCCGGAGAGAATAAAGGTTGTGTCCTAGGTTTAAATAGGTATACTAGGAAGAGGTTGTCCAAGTCATAAAAAATGACGAAGGGCAGCCTTTATTTTATATCCATCTGCAATAAAATATAAAGTCGAGATATCGCTATTCACGATGTCGTGATTTTGTTAGTTGGCAACCTATACGGTAGATATAATGAAATTGTAAGCACATACATTCCTATGGGGGGATCACATGAAAAGGAAGTTGAAAGTTGTTACGTTATTGCTTGCTATATCGCTCGTCACAACATTGGTAGCCGCATGCTCAAGCAACAACAAAAACAACAGTAATCCATCTAATGAAAAGAATGCAGGACAAGCAAGCGAGAATACAGGAGAGTCTGCTCTGGACCCTTACGAAATCACGATGGCTTTGCCTATATTTGGCGCTGAGCCGAAGGATATGGTAGAGATAGAAGCAGCAATTAATAAAATTACGCAATCGAAAATGAATGCCACCGTCGATATTCTTCCGATCAGTGTTGGCGCTTATGGACAGCAAATGAACCTCATGTTTTCCGGTGGAGAGAAGTTAGACCTTGCCTTTACATTCGGGGCTGGAGGAATGTATAACGCGGCTGCAGGATCTGGAAAATTGTTTCAAATTGATGACCTTTTAAAGGAACATGGACAAGGCATCATTCAAGCTGTCGGTGAAGATTATGTAAACGTACCCAAAATTAACGGGAAGCTATACGGAGTTCCGTATGTCGATGCTTACGCCAAAGGTACTGACTACTATCTTCGTAAAGACCTAGTCGATAAGCATCAGATTGACGTTGCTTCGATTAAAACCTTAGATGACGTTGAGAACGTATTGAAGGCGATTAAGGAGAAGGAGCCAAACATCATTCCTCTTGGCGTAGCCCCAGGTCTTGGTCCTGTCACTTCTTTTGCAACTTATGATGGATTGGGAGACAGACTTGGCGTACTTCCGGGTTATGACAATGGTATGAAAATCGTTAATTTGTTTGAGACTCAGGATTATGCTGACCAATTGAGCCGTGTACACAAATGGTTTAAAGAAGGTTATATCAACAAAGATGCGGCAACGACAACAGTGCTTCCAAATGCACAAATCAAGGCTGGCCGTACATTCAGCGCAATCTATCCTAGCTCTCCGGGGCAAAAAGAGGGTATAGAGCTTGAAGTTGGTTATGAATTAGTAAGAGTTGAATTGCTTCCTCCTCACGCAACGACTGCAAACGTAATGACTGGTTTATGGACGATTGCCCAACACTCAGAAAATCCGGAGCGAGCGATGATGTTCCTAAATCTTATGTATTCCGATAAGGACATCGCCAATTTTCTCGTATGGGGCATTGAAGGTAAACACTATGTCAAGATATCGGAGACAGCAGTTGATTATCCGGAAGGTTTGGATATCAACTCGGTAGGATACAACATGAGGACCTTCGATTGGGTTATGGGAAATAAAACCCTTACGTACCTTGCGAAGTTGGATAACCCAAAATTGCGGGAGTTAGAGAAGGAGTTTATGGCACAGAGTATCCCTTCAAAAGCAATCGGCTTCTTATTCGATGAGGGCCCTGTCAAGAATGAAGGTGTTGCCTTGAAAAATGTAATCGAACAATATGCACAAAGTTTGGAAACCGGTACGGTGGATCCAGAGAAAAGGCTTAAGGAATTTAACGACAAATTGAAAGCGGCAGGCCTTGATAAGTATATCGCAGAGAAGCAGAAGCAGCTTGATGCTTGGGCTGCAGCCAATCAATAGAGTAGTGAAATGCATGTTGGGGCAGGATCTAAATGGTCCTGCCTTTTTAATAAAGGAAGGAGTTCATTATGCAAACGACGATTAAACCGGGACAGGTATGGCTGGATACGGCAGGTAATCGCATTCAGGCTCACGGAGGTTCCATCTTCTACGAGAACGACACCTTCTATTGGTATGGAGAGAACAAAGAGAAAACGACACCAGGCAGTGGTATATGGCACTGGGGTGTACTGTGTTATTCTTCCAGGGATCTATACAATTGGAAAAATGAGGGCAACATCCTCCCTCCCGTGGAGGACGATGAGACGTCGTCTCTTCATCCGTCTAGCCATATGGACAGACCTCATATTATTTTCAACAAGGACACTGGGAAATATGTATGCTGGCTGAAAATCATGGAAAAGGATCATACTCAGACGTTAACTATCCTGACCGCTGATCAATTGTTGGGACCTTATACGATTGTAAAAACCAAATACCGTCCCTTAAATATGAGTGCCGGTGACTTTGATTTAGTTATTGCAGAGGATGGCAAGGCCTATTATTATTTCGAACGGGTTCATTGTGAGCTCATATGTGCGGACTTGACGTCTGACTATACAGATGTAACAGGATATTACTCCACTCATTTTCCGAATATCCATCCACCTCTCGTCCGTGAAGCGCCAGCCCATTTCCAACGTAAAGGCCTGCAATATTTGGTGACATCAGGAACGACAGGCTATTATCCGAATCCGTCGGAAGTGGCATGCGCGAAAACTTACCACGGTCCGTTCGAAATCTTAGGTAACCCACATGTGAATGATCCCACAAATACGTCCTATCGCTCACAGATTTCATCGGTATTTAAACATCCGTACAAAAAAGATCTCTATATCGCTTTGGGAGATCGTTGGATTACCGATGAAGCGGCTTTTATTCCTTACGAAGACATTAAGAATGGATTTGATCTTATGTACAATCCTAATCGAGCGGGCGAGCCTTTCCCAGTAACAGAGAGAAGGCAGCCTTACAATGCGGAAGATAACACGTATAAGGCTGATTATGTATGGCTGCCATTCCGCTTTGACGGAAAAATCGCTTATCTGGATTGGAAAGATGAATGGCGAATTGAAGATTACGAATAAGAAGCGAAGGCCAACTGGATTTCACGGTTGGCCTTTCTTCTAGGCAAAATGTCGAAATAGAGCTAATTAAGTTGTCGACATAATGTTAGTTGCCCTTCATGTATTTCAATAAGATGAGAGTAGGGAATGTATCTTTACACGAAGAGGAGAGATGTAACATGGCAGTAAAACTATCTGAAGTTTTAAATGGTCAAGAAGATAATTATATTCTGCCCTTCTTCTGGCAGCATGGAGAAGAAGAGCACGTTCTCCGGGAAGAGATGGCTCGAATTTCTGAATCGGGTATTCGGGCGGTTTGCGTGGAATCGAGACCGCATCCGGAGTTCCTTGGGCCGAAATGGTGGAAGGATATAGACGTTATATTGGATGAGGCAAAAGCACGCGGCATGCGGGTATGGATTCTTGATGATGATCACTTCCCAACCGGTCATGCAGCAGGCCGAGTGAAAGAGGCACCCCCTGAGCTTCGCCGTCTCTTCTTATCAGAAAGCCACGTCGATGCTATCGGACCACGTCATCACTCGTCGTTTATCGTTTCCGCTTTACCATATGCACCGGGTTACAGCAATGGAGGCACGTTGTTCGCTGTCGTTGCGATTAGACGCGATCCAGTAACGGGCGAATTGACGGAAGAATCCTTTGATTTGACGAACTTGGTCGAGAACGGAATGTTATATTGGAACGTTCCGGAAGGGTACTGGAGAATCTTCTCGTTGATTGAAAGCGAACACGGCGGCGACCCGCAGAAGAAGGATTATGTCAATCTGCTTGTTGCTGAATCCGTCCGCATCCTGATCGATACGGTACATGAGTCCTTTTATTCGCGATACAAGGAAGATTTCGGTGGGACGTTGGCTGGCTTTTTCTCCGATGAACCAGGGTTCTATAACGATAAAGAAACGTGGGACTTTAACTCCAAGCCGGGCAAAAAGGGAGTTTCGCTGCCATGGAGCAAAGAAATGTTCAGTCTGATGAATCAGGAGTTCGGTTTCGATTACGTGAAATATTTGCCCCTTCTTTGGCATGAGGGTGGCGAGAGTATGTCACGAATGCGGTATACCTACATGAATCTGGTAAGCAAGCTTTATGCGAAAAACTTCACCGAACAGATTGGCGATTGGTGCCGGGAGCGCGGGGTCGAGTATATCGGTCATGTACTGGAAGACAGTAATGTTCACGCTCGGCTCGGCAGCGGTGCGGGGCACTTTTATCGGGCGCTTGGTGGACAAGATATGTCAGGATTGGATGTCGTGCTGTGGCAGCTAAGGCCCGGATTTGATGATATACCAGCACGAGGTTTTGTAGGGGAAGGGGACTCGGAGTTTTTCAACTTCGGCATGGCCAAGATGGCAGTATCGCTAGCTCACCTGGATCCAAAGAAGAAGGGGAGAACGATGGCCGAGGTGTTCGGTGCTTACGGCTGGGCGGAAGGGCTGAAGCTTATGAAATGGCTGACCGACCACATGCTCGTTCGCGGTGTGAATTACTTCGTTCCACACGCCTTCTCGCCCAAAGAGTACCCGGACAGAGATTGTCCGCCGCATCTGTATGCCAGAGGGAAGAACCCCCAATTCCGGTATTACAAATATTTAAATGATTATACGAACCGACTGAGTCATCTATTGTCGGGCGGCACGCATGTTGCGACCGCAGCCGTTCTTTACCATGCGGAAGCGGAATGGTCGGGGGACTATATGTATTTTCACAAGCCTGTGAAAGAGCTGATGAGGAATCAGATCGATTGCGATGTTCTACCTTGTGATACGATCGTTAACGAGGTTAGTGTACGGGACGGAAAGCTCATCATGCAGGAAGAAACCTTTGAGTGCCTGATTGTTCCGTACAGCGAAGCACTGCCGGCAAATGTGTTGACTCGCATGGTTAGTATGGCAGAGCAAGGGCTGCCTATCTTCTTCATTAACGATCTTCCACGCCGATCGAGCGAGGGAAGTCTAAGCCCGGATCAGCTAGACCTCCTTGCAACAATTGAGAAGGTAGAGGTAGTTCCCCTCGAGGAGCTCGCGGAGAGACTAAAGAAATCCGGCTATTACGATGTACAGGTTAAGGACAGCGAACCGTTTTTGCGCTCCTATCACATGAGACATTCAGACATGGACGTATTCATGCTCTTTAATGAGCATCCGAACCGTGAGATCGATACGGAAGTTCATCTTCCGGTATCGGGGCGCGTGCAATATTACGATGCCTATGCTAATAAGCTCTTGGAATCGGACAGTGTGAAAGAAGAGGCTGGAACGAGATTAAGGCTCAAACTGGCAGCATCCGACACGATGGTTGTGATTGCCGGAGCAGCGCTTGGTGAAGCAGAAGCAGCAGAGCAGACGGCAAACGAGAAGCTAATCATGTCTATTCATGGTCCTTGGTCGGTCTCAACGTCAATCTCCGAGCAATATCCGGTATTTACCCCTTGGCGAGAGGTGGAGACGGTCACTGATTTAAGCAAGCCTGGACTGTTGCCTTCATTCTCCGGCACGTTTCGTTATGAAGCAAATTTGAAGTGGTCGCCAGCATCCGGGAATCGCGCCGTGATTGATCTTGGCGAAGCCTTCGAAACGGCCGAGGTGTTCCTTAACGGGGTATCAGCAGGTACTCGTATTGCTGCTCCTTATCGGTTTGACATAAGTGAGTTGATCCGGGAAGGCAACAATACGCTTTCTATTGAAGTGACGAATACGCTAGTTAAGGAGATACCGGATTTCTTCTCGCGTTTGGGTCAACTGGAACCAAGCGGTTTGTTAGGTCCTGTACGAGTATTTGGTGCTTAAAAGCGGAAGAAACGAAAGCGCCACAATCGATGTGGCGCTTTCGTCTGTTCCGGCTTAATAGATGTCGATAATTCACTATTGAGAAAGTCGACATACTGTTAGTTACACATCTGATTGTCCTTTATGATGAGAATATAACCATAAGATAAGGACAAGGAAGGGATTCGCATATGGAACAAATCGCAACGGCTGCCGTCCCGCAGGACACTCAGAAAAAGAAGAAAAAGAATATTAATTACCGGAAGTATTCACCGCTACTGATTATGATGATTCCTGGTCTTCTTTACCTGTTAATCAATAACTACCTGCCTATGCTGGGGATCGTTATTGCCTTCAAAGACGTCAATTTCGCCAAGGGCATTCTACAAAGCGATTGGATCGGTCTCGCTAATTTCGAGTACCTCTTCAAGACTTCGGATGCGTTCATTATCACGCGGAACACCATCCTCTATAATGTCGTGTTTATTGCGCTCGGAATGGTTCTGTCGCTGGCCTGCGCAATTCTGTTGAACGAAATCAAAAACAAAGTATTGTTGAAAACGTTCCAAAGCCTCATTACGTTGCCGCATCTGATTTCAATGGTTATTGTGAGCTATCTGGTATATGCCTTGCTTAGCGCGGATACGGGGTTCATGAATAAAACGGTTCTTCCGTGGTTTGGCATTGAAGATGGGGTCTTGTGGTACAGTGAGTCGAAGTATTGGCCCGTCATTCTGACACTCGTTAATATCTGGAAGGGTGTTGGATACTCCAGCATCGTCTTCTTCGCCGCATTGCTCGGTATTGACGAAGAGTATTATGAGGCAGCAAGGCTCGATGGTGCAAGCCGAGTACAGCAAATTTCACGTATTACGTTGCCCATGCTGACTCCTATCATCATTATGCTAACACTGCTTAACGTCGGTCGGATTTTCTACTCCGACTTCGGTTTATTCTATCAAGTACCATTGAATTCCGGCGCGCTGTTCGACACGACAGCCACGATAGATACCTACGTATTTAGGGGGTTAACGGGAAATGGTGATATTGGAATGTCTACGGCTGCGGGCGTTTATCAGTCCATCGTCGGATTCGTTCTTGTTATACTGGCCAACTATTCCGTAAGACTCTACAACAAAGATAACGCATTGTTCTAAGGAGGTGGCACATATGAAAACGGAAAGCAGAGCTTTAACATGTTTTAGTCATATCGCAATGTTCTTATTTGCCGCAGTATGCATCATCCCGTTCGTTCTACTCATATCGGCATCCCTGACGGATCAGGATGCCATTATCGCAAACGGTTACTCGTTCATCCCTAAAGAATTCAGTACAGATGCGTATACCTACCTGCTGGAAAGAGGATCGGATATTGCACGTGCTTACGGTGTTACCGTATTTATAACCGTTGTGGGAACAGTACTTGGCCTGACGATTATATCTCTTCTGGCGTATCCGCTAGCAAGGAGTGAAACACCGCATCGGAATATGATTATGTTTATCGTCTTTTTCACGATGTTGTTCCATGGCGGTCTTGTACCGACATATCTAGTGTATACGCAGCTTTTCGACATCAAGAACACGATTTGGGCGCTAATCGTTCCGGGGCTGCTTATGAACGGATTTTACGTTATGCTAATGCGAACGTTCTTTCAAACTACGATCCCGCCAGCTTTGATCGAGTCCGCGCAGTTGGACGGAGCGGGGGAGTACCGGACCTTCTGGTCGATCGTTCTCCCGCTGTCGACGCCAGTCGTTGCAACGATTGGTTTGTTCACAACGATTATGTACTGGAATGATTGGCAGAATGGCATGGTGTATATTACGAAGCCTGAATACTTCAGCATTCAGAATTTGCTTAACCGTATTATGCAGGACGTTCAGTTTATCAGTACGAATATGAGCTCATCCGCAGGGGAAGCCCTGCAGCAAATGCCTACTGACTCGGTAAAGATGGCCATCGCGGTGATTGGGGTACTACCCATTCTGGTTGCTTACCCGTTCTTCCAAAAGTACTTCATTAAGGGGATCATGATCGGGGCCGTGAAAGGCTGATCATAACCTGATATAAGTCCGATACGCCATGACTGGAATCTTTCCAGTTGTGGCGTTTGGTTTTTCTTGCTTGTATGATGGAATATAGAGCGATCACGACAAGGAGCTGTACGACATGATTCTATATAAATGGCGTTTAACTATAAATTCATTGCGAGTGAAATTAGCCGTAAGCGTGCTCATTATGACGCTGCCGCTTGTCGGTATGCTAATCTATAACAACTTCTATGCCATTCATGTCGTCCGCGGTCAAGTTGCCGATTCGTACAAGGATATGTTAAGCCTCTATATGAATCAAATCGATGTTAGCTTGAACGATGTAGATTCGTATATGAATACGATAGCGTTCGGAAATGACTTGTTGTCGATTGGCCAATCTGTGACGGATGATGAATATTATACGGCGAAAATCCACATGTATAAATCTCTTTCCAAAGACATTGCTTTGTATCGTTCAGTGAACTCGTTTTTTGTGTATGAGGAAGAACGAAAAGAGTATATGGATATTCCGAACACAGTGTATTTTTCACCCGAGGAGAAATCGAGCATTCAAAATTATATCATCGAATTGATTCAACATCAGTCAATTGTCAAAGGAAGCATCTCAAAAAGATGGCAATACCATAAGATCGGACAACAACATTACCTGGTTGACATCGTCCAAGCAGGGGATGCATATCTAGGCGCATGGATTAGTACGGACCAACTGTTGGCACCGCTCCGATCTCTGAAGATGGGAAGGGAAGGCGAGATTCTATTTGCCAATGATCAGGGTGAGCCGATCACGAATACAACCATCGTACAAGATCATGGCATTGAGCTGCAGCAGAACTTGGCAGATTATTATTTGTCTGGTGAGGATAAGAAGTTTCTCGTTGTAGGCGAACATTCCAATAGGGGGAACTTCAATTTGATCACCCTTATTCCGGATAATAATATCTTGGCTAACCTTCCATATCTTCAAAGGATCATATGGATTATTACGATCGGATCGATGTTCTTTATCCCGATTGGTCTCTATTTGATGAGGCGTTCATTCTTAACCCCTATAAACCGAATGCTGCTTGCCATGAAGAAAGTTCGCGGGGGCAATTGGAGCGCACAGGTCGATATGCAGAAGTCGTCAGATGAATTTATGATGCTCGGTGATTCATTCAACGCTATGATGACCGAGATCCAGACACTACGAATCAACGTCTTCGAAGAACAATTAAATAAGCAAAGAGAAGAACTGCAACGTTTGCAGTCGCAAGTCAATCCTCACTTCTTCCTTAACGCCTTGAACATTGTTTTTAATCTAGCCAAGGTGAAGAACTTTGCATTAATTATGGAAATGACGGAGGCTTTGATTCACTATTTCCGTTTCTTGTTCCGAAGCACGACTTCTTTCGTGGAACTTAGGGATGAGCTTGAACATACCCGGAACTATCTGAATATCCAGACCTTGCGTTTCCCTGGTCAACTGAACTGGGTCATCGATGCCCCCGATTATTTAATGGACACGCCCGTACCGCCTCTCATCGTTCAGTCGTTTGTCGAGAACTCCATTAAGCATGCTATTACGATGGATGATGAGCCTATCGACATTGCTGTGCGGATCAAGTTCTTTGACGAGGAGAGCGGTTCGAGGATGAAAATTGAGATTAAAGATACAGGGTGCGGTTTCAGTGTTCGGGTGCTTGAGGAATTACAGGCAGGTAGAAGCATCCAGAACGATCAAGGCGAGCATACAGGTATTTGGAACGTTCAGCGCCGATTAAGCTTGTTATATGATGAGACCATATCCGTTCAATACTTTAACGATAAGGAAACCGGCGGCGCGGTAGTGGAGATGATTCTTCCTACCAATCCGAAGATGGAGGAAATGACATGACCTATCAAATGCTCCTTGTTGACGATGAAGTTCATGCCATCGAAGGCGTAAAATCAGATCTCGATCTGAACAAGCTGGCAATATCGGGATTGTTTACGGCCAATAGTATGAAGAAAGCGATGGATATCTTCGAGCGGGAGAACATCGATATTATGATCTGTGATATTGAAATGCCAAAGGGCAGCGGCCTGGAGCTGTTAGCGTGGGTGCGGGAGCATCATCCAAATACGGAAACAATCTTTCTGACCAGTCATTCCAACTTCAAATATGCGAAGGAGGCGCTGCAGCTCGGGAGTCTTGATTATTTGCTGAAGCCGGTTCGTGCGGCCGATTTGGAGCAAGCGATTCGTAAAGCCCAAAGCGTGATCGATCGGAACACGGAGATTAGCAGGAATAGCGTTTCTCATCAGTTATGGATGAAACATCATTCTCTGATCATTCAGCACTTCTGGCTTAATTTGATTAATCACTCAACAATGATTCACCCGGCTGCAGTCCGTGAGCAGATTGAGCGTCACCATATTCCGATTTCGGAGCAATCTTTGTTTCTCCCAATCTTAATTAGCGTTCAGAGATGGAACAAAACGCTAAGGCGCAGCGATGAGAAGATTCTGGAGTACGCGATTAAAAATACGGCTGAAGAAATCATCGCTAGCCATCATGCGAACGGCATATGTATTCATCTTGACCGTGGTATGCTTCTCGTCATCGTTTCTGCCGATGGTGAGAGCGATCAAATCAACGAAGCTTGTCGTCAGTTTATTGATGCTAGCAACCGCTATTTCTATTGTGATTTATCTTGCTATTGCGGTCGCCCCGTCCAAGTCCACGAGATGGCGAATATGGTGGCCGACTTAAGGGCGCAGGACCGGAATAACGTTGCTTCCGTTAACCGGGTTCACTCCTATCAGCACGTCCAAAAGGTAGATCAGTCTATTGCATGGTCTGACTGGAACGTATTGTCTTCCCTTCTTAAGACAGGTAACAAGGAATCTGTTATTCATGGCGTTGAAGCGTTTCTTGATGACCTTGTAAGGAATCAAGGGCTAGATGCTAATTTTCTGCATCAATTTAACCAGAACTTTATACAGGAGCTCTATTCTTACTTAAACAGTAGGGGGGTTCACGCCCATCAACTATTTGGAGATGAACAATCGAGAGGAGTATCCGAAGCAGCTGGACGCACCGTCAAGGATATGTTGGTTTGGGTTCATCATGCCGTCAACAAGGCGATGATTCAAGCGGAAGCGGCGAATGAGACGGAATCCGTCGTTGAGTCCGTTAAGAGATATATCGCTCTTCATATTGACCAAGATCTGTCCCGGGAAACGGTCGCCGAACAGGTGTATCTGCATCCCGACCATCTGACAAGATTATTTAAGAAGGAAACAGGGCATACGATTACCGACTATGTATTATTGGAAAGAATCAAATTGGCGAAGGAAATGCTAACTCAAACAAACGTTCCAATCAGTGCGATATCATCATCCGTTGGATATTCGAATTTCTCCCATTTTACAAAAGTATTCAAGAAATATGCCCTAATGGGACCAACGGAGTACCGAAGTCAATTCCGAGAACATCCTTCTAAAAGTTAAATGTCTTTATACGGAAGAAGTCGCATAATTGCGGCTTTTTTGTTTTTTTATATGTTCTTATCAAAATAATGGCTAAGAATATATTTCGTAATCCATACAAGACATTACTTGTAACGTTGATTATGGTTAAGATTTAACGACATTTAGGGTGTCAAGGTTGATTTTGAAATGTCGAAATATAACTATTCAAGTTGTCGACATACTGTTAGATGATTTGTATGCATTGAAATAAAATTAGGATAGAACGTTCCCTCAACACACTTATAGGAGGAAGATACACAAATGACCATGCAAATCGGCTTACAACTAATTACAGTAAAAAATACTTTCGCTAAGAATAGACTTAAAACATTAAAGGAAATCGCTAAAATCGGGTATCAATATATTGAACTCCCTATTGAAAAAAACCAGCCCGGGGCCTTTAACATAGACGAGATGCCTGCGAATAACTTGAATAATATGTTAAAGGAATCTGGACTTCGTGTATTAGGGACACATATTTCAATTGATAATGATTCGGATATTGCTGCTCTAATTGCCTATAATCAAGAAATAGAATCAACGAGAGTTGTTGTACCTATGACGCTTTTTAAAAATAAAGAAGATGTTCTTTCTTTTAGTCAAAGATTAAACAGCTATGGTAAACAATTCAAGGAAAACGGAATTCAATTATATTACCATAACCACTTTCAGGAATTTCAGCGTTTCGATAATGAATTCGTATTGGACGTAATCCTTGCAAGTACGAATCCAGAATATGTGAAAATAGAATTGGACACCTACTGGGCGGTTAGGGCTGGTGTCGATATTCTCTCATATATTCAGAAGCTTGGTGATCGCTGTGGACTGATCCATCAAAAAGACATGCCTGCAAGCATGGCCCCGGTAAATATTTTCGAGTCGATTAATCCAAACAAAGAGATCGATATGACTGACTTCTATCCTTTATTCACCGAGGATAGCTTCTCGGAGATTGGGCAAGGCGTGATGGATATCCAGGGAATCGTGAAAGCGGCGGAACGATGGACGAAAACCGAATTCGTAATTGTAGAACAAGATGTAACGGCTAGGAGTGAGCTGGAAAGCATCACAATCAGTTATAAAGCACTTGCGAAAATAATGGACATTCCTCCAATCACACCAAAACCATTACATGTCGGAATTGTAGGAACAGGGGAAATTGCGCAAGTCGTGCATCTGCCTTTGCTTGCTGCCATGTCTGATAAATATAAAATTGCAGCCCTATGCGATGTTTCGCAGCATTCACTGCAGTTTAACGGCGAAAAGTATAATGTCACGAACCTCTATACAGACGTAAAGGAAATGGTCAAACAAGAGGATCTCAATGTCATATTTATCCTAAACAGTGATGAATATCATGCAGAGGCTGCCATAGAGGCAGCAAACGCAGGAAAACATGTGCTCATTGAGAAGCCAATGGCTCTCACTCTCTCAGATGCAGACGCGATTATTGAAGCAGAGGCCCGGAATGATGTGAAAATAATGGTTGGCTATATGAGAAGATACGCTCCCGCGCTTGAAGCTGCAGTGAAGGAGATTGGCGGATTAGACAGTATTAATTACGTACGGGTACGAGCTATCGTCGGTCCGAATCCCTATTTCGTGAGGCAGTCCGGAACTTATCCGAAAAAATTCAGCGACTTCCCAGAATCGGCGAATGAAGACAGGAATGCACGATCAGCGAAACAAGTAGAAGAAGCCGTCGGTGAAAAGGATCAAGTGAAGGCCGTCCTATATCGTATGTTGACCGGACTGAGCTCACACGATCTGTCTGCCATGAGAGAAGCGATCGGGATGCCGCTTGCAGTTGCCGGAGTCACATTAGGATTAAATTCATTTTTCATGAATGTTCTCTTTAATTATGATGGCTTCAATGTGAGCTTTGAAACCGGGATGGATCAACAGGGGAGATTCGATGCTCATATTGAAGTATATGGATCGAACAAAAGTGTGCGCGTGCAATACGATTCACCGTATATTCTAGGGCTTCCGGTTAAGCTCATCATAACGGAGACGGAAGGTGATAGCTTCAAGGAAACGGTCAATTATTGTGCTTATAAGAGCCCGTACATCTATGAGCTCGAATCATTCTACGAGGCAATAACAGACCATAAACCAATAAAGACTACACCAGAGGATTACAGGGAAGACTTGGAACTGTTTAAGATGGTAGTTGACCGCTACCAACCTTTCCAAGCTCCAGCTGGAGCACGCAAGAAGAAAAGAGGACGTAAAATCGTAATTTCAGATGAAACGAAAGTTGGGGAACTGCTCTCCATTGATGAAGCATGTATCGTGCTAGAAAAGCATCGTCCAGGGTTCACTACAAATCCCATGGTAGGAATGGCAAAAGGATTTACAATCAAGGAGATTGCTGGGTTCCCGCAGACGGATATGACTGGAGAGGAAGCAACCGCTATAATGGCGGATTTAATTGCATTAAATTGATAGGCCTTCTTCAGCTCCAGTTGACCATAAAGTTGGCTGTCCTAAAGTCATCAGACTTTTGGACGGCCTCTATTTATTTTCTGTAAGTAAGTAGAGATAACAAAGGACGTTATGCAAAAAGAAAAATTATGGGACGGTGAAAAGAGTGAAGAAAATTATAGCAGGCTTCATCGGTCCTCTTCTGGGCAAGGAGGTAGTTCAAGGGCAATTGCGGATATCGGTTCGCACTGGTGTGACACAACCAGAGCCATGGAGAAAGTCTACCCTTTAGCAAAATAATTTTACCACTGAGCCGACAGACTTTCAGGATACACTCCTGATATTCGTTAGGCTCTTTTCTCGCTTTTCCCCCCCAGGGTCATCAAGCGAACGCTCCATATCCATTGCTGTATAATCTGCATAATATGCAATATTACTCAAAGAGCAACATTGCACAATGGGCAACGAAATGCTAAAGTATTCCCTATGAAGAGATGATGATCTAAAGCTTATGTATTGAGGTGACATAAAAGGATGAATAAACAAAGCTTACGAGATATGAAGCGGGAGGCGACCGCGCATGCCTTGGCCGGAGCTGCATTCGAGCTTGCGCGTGAACGGGGCTTGGACGGCTTTGTTATCGACGACGTGGTGCAGCGCGCGAATTACTCCAGAAGAACATTCGCGAACCATTTCTCCTGTAAAGAGGAAGCTGTGGCGATGGCGGCACTAACCTTTAACGGTATCGATGACGCCAATGATTTGCAATTGGCTGACAGCTCTAACCCGCTTGATACCCTGCAGCTATGGATGAAAATGCAGCTTACTGCCGATGTCCTATGGAAAATGCGTGAGCTCGTGTCGTTATCTAAGCGGCATCCGACGCTGGAGCCGTATATCCTCAGCATTTTCCATCGATTGCAAAACGCAGCCGAGGAGGCTTTGAGCAACTTTTTTCATGACCGTTATTCCGAGGGCTACACCCATCTTCTTGCCGGCGCGGTTTTCGGGGCAATACTGCCAATCGTCGATGGAAGCCTAAATGTGCTGCTGCCGGGTGATTCAACTGCCGAAGCCCCTGGGGCTACAACATTCGATCAATATTTGGAGACGACATTCGGTTACTTGCGAAACGGCTTCTAGTTTCCCTACCGTATATTATTTGCACTTACAGGAGGAAAATGACTGTTATGTCTACATTTTTGTACAAACTAGGAAGAAAAGCCTACGACAAACCATGGTACTTTATTGCCGGCTGGGTCGTGATTCTTGGAATCGTCATCGCGATGTTAGGTATCTACGGTATGAGTGTAAGTACCGATATGAAGATTGAAGGCACGGAGTCACAAAAGGTGTTGGACAAACTTGAAGGGGCGTTACCTGAAGCGTCCGGCGGTCAAGCCAGCGTGGTTTTCACGGTCCCTGAAGGAGAGCGGCTCGATACACCGGAACGTATAGCCGCGATTAGTGAAGCCGTTAATAAGGTCTATGGCCTTGATTATGTCATTAACCCTGCCGAATTGGCCGCTGCAGCTGCTGCAGGCGGAGCGTCTCAAGGCGAGCAGCCGTCTCAAGCAGGCAGTGCTGAAGGCGGGGACACAGCGGGCACAGCAGCAGCAAGTGCGGCCCCAGCTGAAATGCCGCCGTACGGCCCTCTCATGATTGATGGGGTGCCTGTGATTGGCATGTTAATAGCGACCGACGGCAGCGTTGGCCTGTTCCAGTTCCAGTTCACCGTGCAGCAAACATCACTTCCCAAAGGCGTCGCGAATTCGGTCGTCGAAGCGGTCACGGAAGCGGAGAACGGCACAGGTATTTCAGTGCTGCCGAGCGATTCGCTTAAAGATTCGGAAGTTCCGATCGGAGCCAACGAGGTTTACGGCTTGATTATTGCTGCGATTGTCCTGATCATGACGCTTGGATCCGTCGTTGCAGCCGGTTTGCCGATTGTGATCGCGCTTTTCGGAGTCGGGATCGGCGTCGGCGGCGCCTTCGCCATTTCCAGCTTCGTTACCATGAGCTCCGTCACCCCTGTTTTGGCCCTTATGGTCGGTCTGGCAGTCGGCATCGATTATGCGTTATTTATCGTGAATCGCCAGCGCCGCCTTATTTTCGACCAGGGACTGACAGCACGGGAGGCTGCAAGCCGAGCGGTCGGCACAGCGGGAAGCGCGGTGTTTTTCGCAGGGCTGACAGTCATCATCGCCTTGTGCGGACTTCTCATTATTGGCATTTCCTTCTTAAGCACGATGGCGCTCGTTGCCTCGGTTACCGTGTTCCTTAACGTGCTTGTTGCTCTCACGCTGCTGCCTGCGCTGCTTGGCTTGCTGGGTGAGCGCATTTGCTCACGCAAAGCGCGCGAGAAGAGCCGCTCCAAGGCATCCGACAAGCAGCATGGCATCGCGGATAGCTGGGTGAAGGGAGTCGTAAAGCTCCGTTGGCCGGTTATTGTCGGTGTAATTGCCTTACTCGGTGCTGCCGCGATTCCGGTTGCCGAAATGCAAATGGGGATGCCTTCCGGTGCTACCGCGAACATGGACACGTCCCAACGGCAGAGTTACGATGCGATCTCGGGCGGTTTTGGAGAGGGCTTCAATGGTCCGCTTCTCATCGTTGCCGAACCGAATGATCCCTCGGGGACGATCACGCCTCAGGCGCTTAACCATATCGTGCAGGACATTCAGAAAGTCAAAGATGTATCGGTGGTATCGCCACTAGGCATGAATAAGGACGGAAATATAGCTATCCTGAGTTTGATTCCGGATACAGGCCCGACAGACGCGGCGACCAAGAATCTAGTTAAGGAGCTGCGCGCTGCCGACTCGACGATTGCACAGACAAATGACATTACCCTCGGGGTAACGGGATTCACGGCGATTAACATCGATATGTCGTCTAAGCTGTCAGAGGTTTTCCCAATTTACATTGGAATTATCGTCATCCTCTCGCTAATTATTCTGCTTTTGGTGTTCCGGTCTATTCTTGTCCCGATCAAGGCGACCGTCGGCTTCCTGCTTAGCGTCCTTGCGACGTTCGGGTTGACCACAGCGGTGTTCCAGTGGGGATGGTTTGGCAGCCTCTTCGGTTTTGACACGGGAGGCCCGATCATGAGCTTTATGCCTATCATGGTCACAGGGATCCTCTATGGCTTGGCGATGGACTATCAAGTTTTCCTGGTTTCCTCCATGCGCGAGTCTTACGTCCATGGGTACCGGGGCAATAAGAGCGTGATTCACGGATATGACCAGGCCAGCCGCGTCGTAGTGGCTGCTGCAATTATTATGGTCGCGGTATTCGCAGGATTCATATTTACGCACGACATCATGATCAAACAAATTGGCTTCGCACTGGCGATCGGAATTCTGATTGACGCTTTCGTAGTCCGCATGGCGCTGGTTCCGGCCGTAATGGCCCTCTTCGGGGATAAAGCTTGGTGGCTGCCGAAATGGCTGGACAAAATGCTGCCAAACCTAGACGTCGAGGGGGATAAGCTGATCGCCGAGCTTAAAGCGCAGGAAGCCAGCACCGCCGCGCCAAACGTTCACTAAACGAACGGACGAAAATAGTAAAAGTGACTTAAAGTTTACTGCTGAGCCGAACGGAATCCAGGTATCCACTCCTGATTTCGCTCGGCTTTTCTTTTATCCAATCGAAGATTCGATAACTAAAGGAATGCAGATAACCAAACCGAATTGTAAGATATGGGAATTGAAATTTAAAGGAGGAGACAATGAGGATTAGACAAGCGAATGTTCATGACGTGGGCGATTATAGCAGATTAGGAGGTCAGGTCTTCTCTCAAAAAGATATTCGGATTGGTAACGAAACTTTAACAGAATTAGCTATGGGCTGGAGCGATATTAACGAGGGGATGTTTTGAAGTGATTAGACGATTTGAGTTTAAGGATCTGGACAAATGCACACTATTATTTTGTGAAGTTTTTAATGGAGAACCTTGGAATGATCAATGGTCGGATCGTAAAGCAAGAGAATATTTATTGGATTTTGTAGGCACGCCAGGGTTCATGGGTCTGGTCGCGATTCAAGATGAAGAGATCATTGGCTTTATTTGTGGATGCCGTAAGAAGTGGTGGGAAAATGATGAGTTCTTTGTAAATGAAATGTGCGTTCATCCGAAGGATCAAGGACAAGGTATGGGTTCCAAAATGTTTGAAAGCCTTGAAAGAGAATTACTGGCAGAAGATATAAAAACGATAACATTGCTAACGGATAGAAATGTTCCGGCAGAAAAGTTTTACAAGAGAAACGGTTTTTCTGAAATCAATAGAATCGTCTTCCTTGCAAAAAATATAAAAGAATAAGTAACTAAGGTCTTGTTACCTTTACATTCCGCACGAGGGCAACCTCCAAAGGTATGATGACGCTGCATATCGATAACACAGAAGCCGGTAATTCCTTGCGTAGGAATTACCGGCTTTTTGGCTTCAAAAACGAACTGATGTATTCCAATCCAGAGGGCTTAATGCGTGATCAGAATTAACATAAACCGTTGCTTACAGTACCGCGTCTCCATTGACCAGCATCACTTCTTTCTGAAAGATAACCTTTACCTTGCCGCCGTATGGATTAATCAGCGTGGCTTGAATAACCGCGGTACCTTTAGCGGACTGGTTCGGAATGGATACCGCCCCGTTCGCACGGACAGTCACCGCCTCGTCACCCGATACTTTCGACCATTTCAAAATGGCGGAAGGAAGCTCGATGCCGTGCGCCTTAAGCGAATAGTTGTGTTTTTTGCCATCGGCCGTTATTTTTACCGTTTCAACCGATATAGAGCGGATATAAGCAACGGTGATTGCACGAGCAGCCGGTTCGTCATGCTGTAATTTCTGACGGAAGTTCTGCGCCAGGGCAAGCAGGTCGCCTGGTGTAACGTCAAGCTGATTAAGTATGCTGCTGAGCTTGTACGCATCGGGGTCACCGAGCAGCAGCGTTAACGTTTCATGCAGAACCGCTGTCTGCTTTTGTTTATTCAGAAGCAGTTGGGCTAGCTCAAGTTTTGACTTTTGTGCAAGGATACCGGCGATTGTACCTTCGAGACCTTTGCGGCTGCCGCCGTCTCCAGACAGAAATGTCATGAGATCATCCATCGTTATATCGGTATGTCCTCCGGCTGCTGCCAATGTTTTCATGGTCGCACGGAATTCCGGATTTGTCCGTATGTCGTCCAAATCTGAGGCCAGCGAGTCATAGCTGACCGAACCGATAGCCTTCATCAACCGAAAAAGACTGCTTTTCAGCTCGGCTTGATTGGCGGTTTGCGGCAGATTGGCGGCGATTTTTTTCCATACCGGGTCAATCAGCGATTGGTCGGTCGAATCGTTAAGGCGGGCGATTTCATCGCGCAGCTTACGCACATCCTGCACATCGGAAGGATCGCCTGACGCTAGAGCGGCATGAAGCGGTTTAAGCAGATCCAAGATGGGGTTCGTAAGCATGCCCGTCCTTACGGTTGCCGCCGGCCCATCCGTTGTCCATTTTGCGTCCGATAGCTTCGCTTCTACTTTAAAGCTGTAAGAGGTGCTTGGCGCAAGGTTTTTTACCTCATAGGAACGTATAGTTTCATTTACCGTATCGATAAGTTCTCCGTCTCTAAAAATCCGGTAACCGCTGCTCCCGGCAGCGGGAGTCCAAGAGAGAGCCAGCGATGTCGGGCTGACATTATCCACGTTCAACTTGTTAACTGTGGGCCATGCGGCTTGTACATGAAATGAACCATTGTAATCTCTATAAATCCCCTCATTATCGGCTGCGCGTATCAGAAAGTTATGATAGCCATTTTCTAATCCCGATAGGGAGGCGGTCAGTGTCAATGATTTCTCATCATAGCTGGATGGTATGAGCTGGTTGTCCACCTTGACCAGGATAGAGCTTGTTTGCAAGCCATAGCCCGCGGCGCGTATACTGGCCTTGATAACCGGATTAGCCGTTGTTACGGTAGTCCCGGTGCTGGGGGAAACCGCCCAGATCGTTGGGGGGAAATGCGGCAGAGGAAGCGTTTCTGTGTCCACATAGGGTCCATCCGTCGTCCAGCCGCCATCCGGATGCTGAGCTTCGATCTTAAAGCCGTAGTATGAACCAGCTTGCAGCTCCGTTACCTCGTACGAGCGAATCGTTTCATCCAACTCCGCCAGTAATTGTTGTCCCCAATAGACCCGGTAGCCCGTGCTTCCTTCGGCAGCAGTCCAAGACAGCGATACCGAGTACATCCCGTTATTATCGGTCCGCACAACACTTCCTTCAGGCCAAATTGATTTTTTAACATAGAAAACACTTGAATGTTGAGCGATATTTCCAGCCAGATCTTCAACCTGGATTTCAAAGGTGTGTGTCCCGTACTGCAATTCGGGAGAATAAGTGAATGCGAGGCCATGCATATAGTTGACGGGGATACTGCCATTTCCAAGAACTTGACCGTCGATCTTGAATACGATCGAACCCAGTTTCAGGCCTGATCCGTCATCTTTGAGGGATGCGGATAGGTAAGTCGTGTTCTCCGAAATCGTTTTACCGTCTTCCGGGTACACATTGGAAATGATCGGGGGGGCGGAGTCTGTTTCTAGCATTTCATTGCTTGAGACGCTGCTCTCTTGCGCAAAGGATGAAACGGGGAAAAACAGCGAAACGAATAGACTAATCAAGATCAGATACGGCGTTTTCGAGCGAACGGTATGGATAACGATCACCTCATCCTCCTATTGTCACAAATAGGATATTATTCAATTCGAATAATAATATACCATAATGTTCTCGAAATGAATATCATGAGAGGTGAGACGTGGCTGATATACTGTTTAAAAGGGGAGTAGAGACATGATGAATAATGAGCGGGGGGTTGTTCGAATATGAATGTGTTAGCAGCTATGCCAGAACCCGAACAATTAAAGAAGCTTATGAGAATCCTTGCTTCCTTGAATGTCGTTCTATGCCCGGAGGAATGGCTTCGTTACCATAGCTTTGTACCGGGATGGGCGGAGAATGTATCCATGGCGAAAATCGACAATGGATCGGGCGATCATCTTTTCATTTTATTTAGTCCGCAAGGAACCCTGTTGAAAGGTTTTGATCATGAATCAGAACTAAGCCCGCATGCACGTGACGAATATGAAAGGGTGCCAGGAATATATGAAGGGACTCCAAACGCATTAATTTCCTTGCTTGAGAATGATGGAATAGAAAGTGAGGAAGTTACCTTTTGCATTTGGCGTGAATGCAGCGACTCTGCATGGCAGAAGGGGAAAGCTGAGAACTCGGAGGGAATCGACGACGGTTCTGATTTTTTGTTAGGTGCGATTTACCGAACGCCGGAGGATTTTGTGGAATTCGCTAAGGGTTATTTTGAGATAACGCCAGCTTTAGAAATTGTGGCGAAAATATTTGAGGAAGCCGCTATTACCGCAGAGATGATCCCCTTGCTAAATCCCGGCCGTGATGCAGAGGAAGCTCTTCAAGAGCTAGAGTCATTAGGTTTATTAAGGTAACGGAAATGGCATTCTATTTGTTTTGCCAATCAAAGCCAGCGCTGCCATACATAAAACAAAGAAACCTACAGCCAAGAACTGGCCAAAATCGTGCTAAAAGCAGCGCTGTAAGAAGAGAATGTACAGGAAAAGGAGAATCAGATGAGAACGTTAGAGAAAATATTCAATTGGATGGTCGTCATCGGCCTGCTGCTGTTAGTCGGACGAATTATTACGGTGATACTTAGATACTTTGAGGTTCCGTTTACGACCTTTTTTAAGGATTACAATGTCATTTCGTTTATCATATTAATCATAGGCGCGATCGGATCGCAAATCCTAAAGGATAAAACAAATAAGGAATAATTTTCGTGCATAAAAAGGTTCAGGAACTCATCTGAAGGGTAGGAACTAATAATGGCATCTAAAGTTTCTATGCGATTATGCCGATAACAGTGAAAGGTAAAATTTGCGTAAATTGTTAATTTTACGACTAAATGTTTAAGGTGGAGTCAAAATGCAATGGTATCTGAAGGCATTAAAAAATTATGTGGGTTTTACCGGTAGAGCTAGACGAATGGAATATTGGAATTTTATTCTTTTTAACATTATTATTTCTATCGCGCTTGCCATCGTGGAAACATTGGTGGGTTTGACTGGCGTGTTAACAGGTCTCTATTCGCTTGCCATGCTGCTGCCGTCATTGGCGGTTGGCGTTCGTAGGCTGCATGACATCGGAAAAAGCGGTTTGTGGCTCTTGATCGGATTTATTCCTTTAGTCGGGGCTATCGTATTGCTGGTATTCGCTTTCATGGAAGGCGAAGAAGGCAACAATCAATATGGTCCAAATCCGAAGCATTTTGGCTAATTAAGAATAGGAAGCATTGACGAGAGCTCTATCAAAGAGCTCTCGTTTTTATTTGCGGCTTGACTATGAAGTTCGTCCCTCTTTCAGCAGTGCTACGGTTTTGTCTATCCGCCGCTGCCGGGTTTCAGCCGTCTTGGCATCCTCGATTGCGAGAACCAGCCGCCGCTTGTTGCTGTAAGACAATCCTTCGAAGAAAGCTCTTGCAGCCGCTTCACCGTTAAGCGCGTCAGAAAAATCATCCGGTACGATAATTTCGCGAGGCTCGTTATCAAGCTCGATGCCCACCTCTACTTCATCGCCGGCCGCAACGCCTGCTCCCTTTCGGTTCTCAGCGCTCAGGGGAATCATGAACCGCCCGCCCATTGACGCGACGGTACTCCGGTACGTGTAAGCGTTGATCGTGATTTTGACGGCGGGTTTTTTGCTTGTGCCGAGAGCCGTGACCACCTCTTCCGGAACGGAAAAGCCTGTAGCGGTTTTCCCTCCAAGCTCGATGACCGATTGAAATTTCATGCGAAACGCCTCCATATTGATTTAAATGGCTGAACAACGCTGCTTATAATACAACATGTTCGTCGAATAATGGCAAAGAAGCGGGCCTTCCGATTAGATAGCGTTGGCTGGCGCATTATTTTGAGGCTTGCAAAAGCAGCATAATATCCAATATAAAGATTGCACTCGAAAAGGAATCCTACATTGAGTTGTAGGCCCCTTAACGTTTATAATATAACGAGACTATTACAAAAGAAAAGGTGTCATTCATGAGCATATTAAACGTAGAAAGACTAAGCCACGGCTTTGGAGACCGCGCGATCTTCAATGATGTATCCTTTCGCCTGCTAAAAGGCGAGCACATTGGGCTTATCGGCGCCAACGGCGAGGGCAAGTCCACTTTCATGAACATTATTACAGGAAAGCTCCAGCCGGATGACGGTAAGGTGGAATGGTCCAAGCGCATGCGCGTCGGTTACCTGGATCAGCACGCGGTGCTGAGCAAAGGCTCGACGATCCGCGACGTGCTGAAGGGAGCCTTTCAATACCTGTTCGATATGGAGCAGGAGATGAACGATATGTACGGCCGGATGGGCGATGTCACGCCGGAGGAGCTGGAAAAGCTGCTTGAGGACGTGGGAACCATCCAAGACACGCTGACGAATCAGGATTTTTATTTGATCGATGCGAAAATTGAAGAAACGGCTCGCGGTCTCGGGCTTACCGATATCGGGCTGGACAAGGATGTTAACGATTTGAGCGGCGGGCAGCGCACGAAGGTGCTGCTGGCGAAACTGCTGCTCGAGAAACCGGACATCCTGCTTCTGGACGAGCCTACGAACTATTTGGATGAACAGCATATCGAATGGCTGAAGCGTTACCTGCAGGAATACGAGAATGCCTTTATTCTCATCTCGCATGATATTCCGTTCCTGAACAGCGTAATCAACTTGATCTACCATATGGAAAATCAAGAGCTGAACCGCTATGTCGGCGATTACGAGTATTTCCAGCAGGTGCATGAGATGAAAAAGCAGCAGCTGGAATCCGCTTTTAAACGGCAGCAGCAGGAAATCGCCGATTTGAAGGACTTCGTTGCGCGCAACAAAGCCAGCGTGGCGACGCGGAACATGGCGATGTCCCGCCAGAAGAAGCTCGACAAGATGGAAGTTATCGAGATTGCGAAGGAGAAGCCGAAGCCGCAGTTCAACTTTAAGGACGGAAGAACGTCCGGCAAGCTGATTTTCGAGACAAAGGATTTGGTTATCGGCTATGACAGCCCGCTGTCGCGCCCGCTTGATCTCCGCATGGAACGCGGACAGAAGATCGCGCTCGTCGGCGCGAACGGTATCGGTAAAACGACGCTGCTGCGCAGCATTTTGGGCGAAATCCCGGCGATTTCAGGTACGGTACAGCGCGGTGAGCACCAGCAGGTCGGCTATTTCCAGCAGGAAATGAAGGAAACCAACTACAATACCTGTATTGAAGACGTGTGGAAGGAATTCCCGTCTTACTCGCAGTTTGAAGTGCGCGCGGCCCTGGCAAAATGCGGTCTCACGACCAAGCATATTGAAAGCAAGATCGCGGTGCTCAGCGGCGGCGAGAAGGCGAAGGTCCGCCTATGCAAGCTGATCAACAGCGAGACGAATCTGCTTGTACTCGATGAGCCCACGAACCATTTGGACGTGGATGCGAAGGACGAGCTGAAGCGCGCCCTTAAAGCTTACAAAGGCAGCATCCTGCTCATTTCCCATGAACCGGAATTTTACCGCGATGTCGTGACGGATACATGGAACTGCGAATCTTGGACGACGAAGGTATTCTAAACCGTCTTATCAAATAAACCAGTCTAACCGCCAAGGATTAGACTGGCTTTTTTTGTAGGGAAACGATAAAGGCCTGACGATAGAGAAAAAAATGAGCAAAGTAGGTTATAGAGAATGACTAATCGCGACCAGCAGGTTTACCGATTTAGCGAAGCGCCGATTTGGGAGCTGCAGCGGGCATATTTTGAAGAGCAGGGCATCCAGGCTTGGCAGCGGGACGAGGTGCCGCAGTACATTACGAGCAATCCGATCATTGCGGCGGCCTATGCCGAAATTATATTCGGGTTTCTTCAGGACCGGGCGGCGCAAGGCCATACGTCGGAGCCGGTTACGATCGTTGAGCTTGGAGCGGGATCGGGGCAGTTAGCGTTTCATGTGCTGAAGGAGCTCGTCCTGCTGATTGATTTTGCAGGAATAGGCCTCCCGCCGTTTCGTTATGTGATGAGTGATTTGCCGGTCAAAAATATAGCCTATTGGCAGCAGCACCGCAGCCTCATGCCGTATGTTCAACAAGGCTTACTTGATTTTGCGCAATTGGATGCGGTCAAGGATGCCGAGCTGCATTTGACGCAGTCCGGCATTACGATACGGCCGGGCGATTTGGAGCAGCCGCTGCTCATCGTTGCCAATTACTTTTTTGACAGCATCCCGCAGGAGCTGCTCTATGTCGATGAAAGCAAAATCTTTGAATGCAGGGTATCTATGCAGGTAGAGGAAGAGGATTCGGATAACGGGCTGACCGCATCCGACAGGCTGGGGAAGCTCGTGCCCGAATACCATTATCTTCGTGCGGCCGAGTATGAGCGGGAATCGTATCCCTTCCGCGAGGTTATTGAGCTTTACAAGCAGAAGCTCGAGGATTCGCATATTCTTTTTCCGGAGATCGGGCTTGCGTGTTTGCAACGATTGGGACAACTATCGCAAGCGGGTTTTGCCCTGCTCACCGCGGATAAAGGCGACCACCGCTTGGAAAATTGGGAATTTGCCGAGCCGCCCAAGCTCATTCATCACGGAAGCTTTTCATTGACGGCGAACTACCATGCCATTCAGCATACCTTTGAGCAAAAGGGTGCTCTAGCATCCTTTACGGAGCATCATTATAAAAACCTGAATGTAGGCTGCATTCTTATGCTGCCAAGTCCGGTAAGCTTCGTCCAAACGCGCTTAGCTTACCGCCGTTTTGTCGACCGTTTTGGGCCGGATGATTTTTTTAGTTTGAAGCTTTGGTTTGACGAGCATGTGGAGACGCTTGCGCTGTCCCAAATCTTAGCTTTTTGGCGGCTGGCGCGTTACGATTCGCAGCTGTTTGTTCAAAGCGCCAAGCGGATCGAACTTCTGCTCCCGGATAGCGGTGAGGAAGAATCGGAGGATCTGTGCCAAGGCATACACGCGATGTGGGCCGGCTATTATCCGTTAAATGAGCAGCTGGATTTAGCGCTGGATTGCGCGATGCTGCTCTATCAGCTGGATTTGTACGAGGATGCGCGAATCTTCTTTGAACGGTCGCTGGCCGATCACGAGGGAAATGCCGAAGTGTTCTATTGCATGGCGATTTGCTGCTACGAATCCGGGCACGAGTCGGCTGCAGCGAGTTATGCGGAGCTTGCTTTGGAGCGGGTTCCGAAGCATGAGGGAGCGGCAGCGCTTCTTGCGCTTTTGGCATGAAAAGCTAAGGCGCCAATATGATTGCTGCGGATGCGCAGCGGTTGAAACCTATTCGCGTTTTCGACCGGAAGCGGCCGTTCAAGAGATGAGGCCGCTCGTTGACGGTAAGGACTGAGCTTGCCGAACTTGCGTTATACATATCGAGTCGGCTAGGGCGGTACAGGAGCAATTCCTGTACCGCTATTTTTTTGCCGCCCGGCCTCCAGGCTGGATTTCAGCATCTCCATTCTTGTTTTTGGATCGGCTGTAAAAAAATATTTGTTTTAAATCAAACCCATCCTTCCTCCGCGTCGTTATCTCTACAGATAAAGTCGACAAAGGAGGAATGATTAATGTTTACACGATTAAAGAAACTGTTTTTGATTACGGCAATGTGCACGACAATCATTGCGGCTCCGCTTGGGAAGGCGTCTGCAGAACCGTCGCCGGGGATCAGGTCCGATGCCGATACGGCATTTGAGCTTGGGCTGCTTATCGGAGACGGCAAGGGTGTGGATGCGGCCTATTTGAGCAAAGCGTCAACGCGCTTGCAAGCGGCTATTATCTCGCTTCGGCTTAATGGAAACCTGAAGGAAGCACTGGCCTTTACGGGCAAATCTAATTTTTCCGACGCTGCACAGGTCAGCACAGCCAATCAGGCCGTACTGGCTTACTTGAAGAGCAAACCGGAGCTAGGGTGGCAGGGAGCGGGCAACAATCGTTTTGAACCGAGCGCGGCGATCAGCTCTCAGCAATTTTACAAAGTGATCTTGGAGAACCTCGGTTATCAATCCGGAGCTGACTTTACATACCAACAATCGGAAACATTCGCAGCTTCGCATGGCTTGAAAGAGATTGCCGGCAAGACGTCGCTGCAGAATTCGCATCTGGCGACATCCCTTGTCGAGGCGCTGTCCGCCGATACGAAAAATGGCAAACCGTTCTTTGATACGCTGCAAGCGAGCGGAGTCATTGCTCCCGGGGCCGCACTGCCGCAAGGCGAGCGAATTGGCCTTGGGCAAAACGACAAGCTCGGCACGTATTTTACGGATAAAAACGGGCGTGCGCTCTATTTCTTCACGAAAGACGCGGAGGACGTCAATTCCTGTCAAGGAGATTGCTTGAAGAACTGGCCGATCTATTACGATGCCAATATTCAAATACCGGCTTGGCTGAATAAAGCCGACTTCGACGTTATAACCCGCACGGACGGCGCGAAGCAGATTACTTATAAAAATTGGCCGCTCTATTATTTCGTGAAGGATAGCAAGCCCGGCGATGTAACCGGTGAGGGCGTAGGGGGAGTATGGTTCGCGGCGAAGTCGGATTACGCGGTTATGCTCGGCACCTCGAAGGAAGCGGGCAACTATTTGACAGACGATTACGGCAGGGCACTTTATTATTTTGACAAGGATCCATCCGGAAAAAGCGTATGCGAAGGCGATTGCCTCGTCAATTGGCCCGCTTATTCATCAACAAGCGTTAATGTCCCGTCTACGATCAAACCAAGCGATATCGGAACGATTACCCGGGCGGATGGAAGCAAGCAAGCTTCATTCAAAGGGTTCCCGCTCTATTATTTCATTAAAGACAAGGTACACGGAGAGTTGAATGGGCAGGGGGTCAATGATGTCTGGTATGTCGTAGATCCAGCTAAATTTACCGGAACGACTGCATCGGCAGCGCCAGCGGCTCCGACGGTTAAGACGTACAACATCGATATTAAGGAGTACTCCTTTGGTAAGGGAGCCCTCACCGTGGAAGCAGGCTCCAAGGTGATCTTCACGAACTACGACGAGATGAAGCATAATGCGGTTGCTTTGGATGGCTCCTTCGCCACTCCGTTGCTCGCGAAAGGCGATACCTATACGGTAACGTTTGATAAACCAGGCACTTATAATTATTTCTGCGAGCCGCACAAGTCTTTCATGACGGGTCAAATCATCGTAAAGTGAGCGTGAAGACATGCGAAAAATAACATATGGCTGCTTGTCGCTGATCCTGCTTCTCCTTTTCTTATCGGGTTGCGGAGATCAAGGGCCAAACGAGGCCGCTGCCGGCAATACAACGAAAGAGACTGCTGCTCCCGCAAGCTCTGAAGCTGCGGATGAGACTGCGCATGATGAAGGCCATGGGGCGGAAAGCGCGACCCCATCCCCTAGTCCAACGGATGCTGTCTCCCCTTCGCAGGAGCCGGTTGAAACGGAAAAGCCGCTGGAGACGGAAAAGCCTGAAGCGACGCAGAAGCCGGCTGCAACGGAGAAAGCGGCTGAAGCGAAGCCGACGGCAACTGCGGCTCAGCCAACATCTAAGCCAACGCCTAAGCCAACGGCTAAAGCACCGGCAAAAACCGAGAAACCCGCAAAAGACGAAGATCAGCCGGACGCGGTAACCGTGCATATCGTTGAGATTACGAACTTTGCCTTCTCGCCGGAAAAGCTGGAAATATCGCAGGGCGATATCGTTACCTTTATCAATAAGGACGAGGTAAAGCATTCCGCAACGGCTGATAACGGGCAATTCGATACAGAGCTGCTTGCCCAGGATGAGAGCATGAAGATTACTTTCTCAGACGCAGGCGAGTTCGGCTACTACTGTATTCCTCATCCGGGGATGAGAGGGTCTATCGTAGTGAAGGAAAAATAAGTTCGCTTTTATCAATAGATCGGGAGCAGCTGTTTATGGCTGCTCCCGTTTCTGATAACATAAAAAAAACGAGCCTGTTCTGGAGGCGCAAATGGATGGTTAATCTTACCGATCAAGAACTCATGCAGCTAATTCGAAACGGTAAAAATAAAGCGCTGTCCGTTCTATATGACCGGTATGGCGCTTTGGTGTATTCCTTCGCCATCAAGGCAGTCCGGGACGAGCCAACCGCAAGAGATATTTCGCAGGCGGTATTTATGCGTTTGTGGACTACGGAATCGGAATACGACCCGGCTAAGGGACGTTTTACAAGCTGGCTTCTTACCATTACCCGTAATATAACGATGGATCATCTCCGAAAACAAAGAAGAGACGCTTCCGGTCTTGTACAACTAACGGAGGAACGGTTTAATGAATTGCCTGATCCGCTCGGACTGTCGCCCGAGGAGCATGTTGTCCGGCATTCCTTAAGGGAACAAATTCAGCAGGCATGCAAGCATTTATCTAAATCGCAGAAAACGCTGATCGAGCATTTTTATTGGCAGGGCTTTAGCTTAAGAGAGCTGGCGCAGCTGTACGATCAGCCAATCGGAACGGTCAAAAACAGGCTCCATCAGACTTTGAAAATATTGCGAAGGCATCTTGCGGCGAAGGGGGAACTTTAAATGAATGACGAAGCATACAGCCGCGATTGCGATTTCATACTTGATTATCTTTCTGGTGCTTGCTCCAAAGAGGAGAAGGAAGCATTCGAACGTCATTTGACTTATTGTGATTCCTGCAGGCAAGAGCTGGCTGAATTGCGAATCGTATGGGAGGAGCTTCCCTTGGATATGGAACGAATCGAACCTCCAAAGGATTTGAAGGAACAAATTATGGCTGCTGCCAAGGAAGCGCCTAGACGCCATAAAGCATGGAGTGCAAGAACGCTGTGGAAGCCGGCTGTTGCCGCGGCAGCGGCGGCGCTTATTTTTGTCGGCGGCTCGTTATGGGATAATCCTTTTATTAAAAATCAGGATACGCGGTTAGCGACCATTGAACATGCTTTATCTGTTCCGGCATCCGAGATTGTACAGATCACGATGCTAAAGGCGGAATCCACGGAGAAGGAGCACGCGTATGGCGTCGCATGCATTGTTGACAATGGAAAGAGCAAGCAGTTTGTCGTCTATGTGTTCGGGGCCGAGGAAACGAAAAACGAGGAAGCTTATCAGGTTTGGCTTCTCCGGGAAGGCATTCGAACGAGCGCAGGCACGTTCCGCGTCAACGAAAAAGGAGTAGGGCTGCTCACCATGGGAATAGAATCGGATCAATTAACCTATGACAGCATCGGCATAACCCTGGAGCCTGATGAGAAGGGCGATCAGCCGCGCGGGACCAAAGCTTTTGGAACGGATACCGCTCCCGATTCGGTAAATACACTATAGCTTAAGAAGAAATGAGCTGTCTCGCAAGGTTATCGACCTTGCAGGGCGGCTTTTTTATTTGCGCGCAATCCGTTACCGGCGAAGCTGGAGCCGTAATACCCAGAAGGAAACGGGCCTATTCCTAAGCAAGCGCGGATCGACGCAGAGAACCCCGTGAATACTGGACGTACGGCGAAAAAATGTCCCCCCGGAAGAGGGGGAATTGTACGTAAAAATGACCAATTGTACCTACACAACGGCTCAAGGAGTGGATTATGATTGGCAGCAAGAAAGCGCTACCACAGAAAAGGGGAGGGATCGTTCTGCAGCAACAAACAACAAGAAAAGATCAAACGATTAAGAGCATTTCTTCGCTCAAGAATGGATATGGGAGGCAGGCGGCCAAGAGTTTGCGGTCGCATTGGCAGCTTTATTTGCTCGTCATCCCGCCGCTGCTGTTTTTCATCATTTTTAAATACTATCCGATGATTAATGCGGTTCTGGCATTTAAGGATTACAACGTCATAAAAGGCATCTGGGGCAGTCCTTGGGTCGGATTGAAGTACTTTAGACTGTTTTTCGAGAATCCCATTTTTTGGACGCTGATCAAAAACACGCTGCTGCTGAGCTTCTATCAGCTCGCGGCAGGCTTTCCGATTCCGATTCTGCTGGCGCTCATGCTGAATGAGATCCGAAACGGCCGTTTCAAGCGTTTCATTCAGCTGGTCACGTTCGCCCCGTATTTCATTTCCACTGTCGTTATGGTGTCCATGATTATGTTGTTTTTGGCGCCACGGCTTGGTTTTGTTAATATCGCGCTCCAATACTTCGGTTTTGAGCCGGTCAACTTCTTGGGCGAGCCGGACATGTTCCGTTCGATTTATGTATGGTCGGACATTTGGCAGACGGCCGGATATGCAGCGGTTATTTACCTTGCGGCTCTCGCTGGCATAGACCCGACGCTCTACGAGGCAGCCAAGGTAGACGGAGCGTCACGGTTTCAGAAAATATGGCATGTCGATTTGCCCGGTATCCTTCCGACGGTAACCATCATCCTGATTTTGAACGTGGGCAACATCATGTCGATCGGCTTCGAGAAAATTTATCTGCTGCAAAACTCGCTGAATCTGCCATCGTCAGAGGTCATCGCCACTTACGTGTACAGCATGGGCCTGTTGAATGCAAATTACAGCTTTGCTACGGCAGTCGGCTTGTTGAATTCCGTAATCAATCTCGTTCTTCTGGTTGCGGTGAACAGCTTCGCGAAACGCATATCGAATAACAGCATCTGGTAAGTGAGGGGGAATTGTATATGGCTATTTCATCGACGGTACCCAAAAGCAAAATACGGGAGTCGGCCAGCGACAGAGTTTTAATTTTTGCGATCTATGTTATTTTGAGCCTCGTGCTCGTTGCCGTTTTGTATCCGCTCATCTACATTGTCAGCAGCTCGATCAGCAGTCCGGCAGCAGTCGTATCCGGAAAGGTTTGGCTTTGGCCGGTAGATATATCGTTTCTTGGCTTTCAAACGATATTGAAAACGCCGCTCATCATGACCGGTTACGGAAATTCCTTGTTATACATGTCGGTGGGAACCATCATCAGCGTAACGCTGACGGTTATGCTGGCTTATCCGCTTTCAAGAAAAACGTTTTTTGGCCGCAAGGGCATCCTGATGCTGGTCATGTTTACAATGCTTTTCAGCGGGGGACTCATTCCGACTTATCTAGTCGTTAAGGAGATGGGAATGATCGATTCCCGCCTGGCCCTGCTCATTCCGAACGCGATCTGGGTATGGCAGGTCATCATTGCGCGCTCCTTCTTCCAATCCACGATTCCAAGCGAGCTGGTCGAAGCGAGCGAGATTGACGGGTGCAGCGATTGGCGTTTTCTAGGCAGCGTTGTGATTCCATTGTCGAAGCCGATTTTGGCCGTGCTTGTTCTGATGTACGCCGTTGGACAATGGAATTCGTATTTCGATGCGCTTATCTATTTGAAATCCGATAAGCTATTTCCGCTGCAGCTTGTGCTGAGGAGTATCATCATTCAGAACAACAGCGCGGGAGCCATGGATCTTAGCGTACAGATACAAAGGGCTCAGCTGGCGGAGCTGCTCAAATATTCGTTGATCGTCGTGGCTACGCTGCCGGTTCTGATCATCTATCCGTTCGTGCAGCGCTATTTCGTTCAAGGTATGCTAGTCGGCTCTGTCAAAGGCTGATTGCGGGCGTTTCCGGGTATTCGGAATAAGGAGGTGGGGGCTATGTAAGCTTTTGTGAAGAAAGTTCAATCTTCTATGCTGGAAGCCTGAAGGAAGCCGCCACATCATAACTGTTAATATGCAAAGGGGAGCAAAATAAAATGAAAAAGTTTAGCTGGAGTTTGATGTCGCTCATTCTCATGCTGGTCATGGTACTTTCTGCCTGCTCGAGTGATAATGGCAAGTCCGGTTCGGAAAATGTGCTGCCTGAGGGCAGCGAGTCCGGATCGGCAACGGATACCCCGTCGAAACCGGTGGACATCAGCGTGTTTGCTGTACAGGAGCAAGGCATAGACCTGCCAACCAACAAGTACACGAAGCATGTAGAAGAAATGTTCAATATTAATTTCAATTTCGAACTGGTTCCTTCGGACGGCGCGAAAGAGAAACGCCAGATTTCCCTCGCGAGCGGAGATTATCCGGATGCGTACATTCTGACTCATTATATCGATCAGTTTTCGCAAGCCGACTTGCTGAAATTTGGAAAGCAGGGCGTCATCGTTCCGTTGAACGATCTGATTGATAAGTATGCGCCGAACATCAAAGCCGCCATGGAGTCCAATTCGGATCTGAAGACATTGAATACGGCTCCGGATGGCAATATTTACGGTCTGGTGGCGTATACGCAGTGCTTTCACTGCTCTTATCCGAGCAAAATGTGGATCAACACGGGATGGCTGGATAAGTTGAATCTCGAAATGCCGAAAACGCCAGAGGAATTCAAAAATGTCCTGAAAGCGTTTAAAACGCAGGATCCGAACGGTAACGGGAAGGCGGATGAAGTGGCGCTGAGCGGTTCGACGGAAGAATTCGGCGTGCGCGTCCTTCCATTCCTTATGAACGGCTTCGTATACAACGACGACAGAAACTATTTGAACATGGCGAACAACAAGGTTGAATCCGCGGCAATCAAACCGGAATGGAAAGAGGGCCTCGCTTACGTCAAGTCGCTGTACGACGAAGGATTGATCGATCCTGGCGCGTTTACGCAAAACGCCGAGGCGTTCAAGAAAATCGGCGAGAATGCGGATGCTGAAATTTTGGGTGCCGGCGCAGGCATGCATCCGGCAATCTTCATCGATTTGGCCGGCCCGCGTTCTGCCAACTATAATCCGGTACCTCCGCTTCAAGGACCGAAAGGCGCATTCGCTACGCATGACAACGGCGGCGTTTCTCCAGGCGGGAAGTTCGTCATCACGAACAAAGCAAGCGAAGAGGCACAGATCGCTCTGATCAAGCTTGCGGACTATATGTATACGGCAGAAGGCCAAACCAACGCAGGATCCGGCATGAAGGGCATCGATTGGGAGGATCCGGCGCCAGGCGACAAAGCTCTCGGAGAGGGCGTCGAGCCTAAGGTGAAAACGATCCCGGGCGTTGAAGGCGAAGAGCCGCGGAACGCAGGCTGGTCCGGTATGGGTCACTTCTATATGCCTAAGGAGTACCGGGACAGCTGGGTACAAGGAACGGACATTCTCGATCCGTCTAACTACGAGCGCAGGCTTTACGAAGCGACGTTGCTGTACGAAGGCAGCGAACCGAAGGAGCTGTTCCCGCTCTGGTCAATCTGGGTTGATCCGGCGCAAATCGATGAGATGAGCATGCTGCAAACGAACATCCGCAATTACATCGAGCAAAGCTCGCTTCAATTCGTAACGGGCAACAAGGATTTGGAAAAAGACTGGGATAGCTACGTTCAAGGCTTGAAAAACCTGAAGCTCGACCGCTACCTTGAAATTTTGCAATCTGCTTACGACGCGTCGTTGAAATCTTAAAAGGATATAACCGAAATCGGGCGCTTCCTAAGGAGCGTCCGATTTCTCATGGAAAGCTGTCAGATACGAATACAATTCGTGAGGTGAACAGAATGAATGTTCCACATACCGCAATCAGCTTGAACGATTTCGGGGGCAGGCCGGACTCGGGGGAAGACGCAGCTGGAGCGATGCGCAGGGCGATCGAGGAAACGGCAAGGATCGCAGGTCCGGTTGTTCTGACATGCGAGCGGGGACGGTACGATTTCTATCCGGAGCATGCGACAAAGGCAAAATACTATATTTCCAATACGGCCAGCGAAGATGAAAACCCTAACGTGACGAAGACGATCGGCATTCTTCTGCAAGGATTACGGAACGTGACTCTCGACGGTAACGGATCGTTGTTTGTCTTCCACGGAAAACAAACGATGATCGTTGTCGATGGCTGCGAGAAGGTGGACATCCGCAACCTCCATTTGGATTTCGAGCAGCCAACGGTTGCGGAGATGACTGTTGCGGGAATAGGAGATGGCTTCCTGGACACAGCTGTCCATAGGGACAGCCGCTACGAGGCGGAGAACGGAACCTTGACGTGGGTGGGAGAAGGGTGGCGCTTTCGGGACGGGCCGATGCAGGAGTACGATTCGCAATCCAATACGACCTGGCGGATCAACAACGCCGTGACCGCGGCCGACCGCGTCGAAGAGTTGGGTCCTGGAAGGCTGAGGCTGTTCTTTGATGCCGGTCACATGCCATCGACGGCCATCGGGCGCGTCTTTCAAGCAAGGGACGGCATCCGGGATCAGGTCGGAGCGCTTGTCATCAATAGCCGCAAGGTCGAATGGAGCGACATGGGCATACATTTCATGCATGGCCTGGGTCTCGTGTGCCAATTCAGTGAGGATGTGTCCTTCGAGCGCATGGAGCTGGCTCCTCGTACGGAGACCGGCCGCACGGTGGCGGCTTTTGCGGATTGCATCCATGTGTCAGGCTGCCGCGGGCTTATCCGGGTCGCGGACAGCCGGTTTGCCGGTGCTCACGACGATGTTATTAACGTGCATGGAACCTATTTGCGTGTTGCGGGACAGCCTCTTGCGGACGAGGTGCTTCTTCGGTTTATGCATCCGCAAAGCTACGGGTTTCCTGCGTTTTTTCCAGGGGATCGCATCGAATTTGTTCGTTCCGGCTCGCTTATCTCCTATGCGGATGCCGTCGTTACCGAGGCATCGATGGTCGAACCGCGCATCATGCGGATTAAGCTGGACAGGAACGTGCCGGAGGAATTGCGCGGCGACGATGTCGTAGAGAATGTCACATGGACGCCCGAGGTGGAGATTGTAAATAACCGGATGGCCCGCATACCGACCCGCGGTGTATTGGTGACGACACGCAGAAGAGTGCTAATCGAGGGCAATCGGTTCGAGCGGATGGCCATGAGCGCGGTAATGGTTGCAGGCGACGCCAGAAGCTGGTATGAGTCGGGGAAAGTGGATGACCTGACCATACGAGGCAATACGTTCATCGAGTGCGGAAACGCGGATAGCGCAGTGATCTCCATTTCTCCGGAGAATACGGAAGCGGAGGAAGAGCAATATGTTCATGCCCATATCGTTATCGAGGGCAACCGGTTCGAAATGCGGGACGCTCCCTTGCTGGAAGCAAGGAGTGCGGAACATTTGACATTCGCGGACAATCGGATCCTCCTGCCCGGCGAGCTCCAGGAAGCCGGAGCAGCGATCCGGCTGACAGCTTGCGACGATGTGTCCGTAACCGGCAACCGCTACTCCCGACAGGGTTAAGGTACGCCGAAGCGCGGATTGCCCCCCTCAAATAGGGGGAATTGTACGTAAAAAGGAAAAATGTACCTATAAGAACGGTAGGGGATTCTACTATTATCGATTTGTGGTAAGCGCTGTCATTTCGCGAACATCGTGCTGCTTAGGGAGGGAGCGTAATGAAGAACGCAAGGAATAACGAACAAAAAGGAGATGAAAAGGTTGAGTAGTTGGATGAGGAAGACGCAAATCTATTTATTGGCATTTATTGTATTGGCAGTGCAGCTGGGCATAATCGCGCCGGGAGGCGAAGTAGCGGAGGCGGCCAAAAAAGAAATAGCGGCTAAGCCGTATATGGGCTGGAGCAGCTACAGTATGCAGGTTTGGGAATCTTCTAATGGCGGCAACGGAGGCCAGTGGATTACCGCCGAACAGATTAAAGCGCAATCGGATGCGATGCATGAGAAGCTGCAGCCATACGGCTATGAATACATCAATGTGGATGCGGCCTGGAACGGGGGAATGGACGGTTACGGCCGGCCGATTCCGAGCACGACGCTTTTTCCTGACGGACTGCAGGAGGTCATCGACCACGTGCATGCGAACGGGCAGAAGTTCGGCCTGTACACCATTCCGGGCTTGTCGTCGGAGGCCTATGATCAGGATCTGCCCATCTACAACGCACCAGGCTGTTCGATGAAGGATATCGGCGACCCCGCGAAAGAGTCGGACTATTGGGGCTTTGGCTACAAAATCGATTTCTCCGATGCGTGCGCGCAAAAATACATCGACTCCATCGCCGATCTCTATGCCGAGTGGGGCGTCGACTTTCTGAAGTTCGACAGCGTCACGCCGGGGTCGGGCATCTCCGACCTTTCGCTGGATGCGAGGATGACGTAAAAGCCTGGTCGCAGGCGCTTGAGCCTCATGATATATGGCTGGAGCTGTCCTGGGCGCTCGACATCAAATATATCGACTACTGGAAGCAATATTCGAACGGCTGGCGCGTTGATTGGGATATCGAATGTTATTGCGCGGGAGCTTTAACGAACTGGAACAGCATCGTCCGGCTGTTCCCGAAGGCTGAACAATTTTGGCGCCATGCAGGCCCTGGCGGCTGGAACGATTTCGACTCGCTGAACGTCGGCAACGGAGCAATGGATGGCATCACGGAGGACGAACGCCGGACAGCCATGACGTTCTGGTCGATTTCGGCGGCGCAGCTCTACACCGGCAACGATATGACCAAACTGGACAGCTTCGGTCTAGAGCTGCTCACGAACGAAGAGGTCATTGCGGTCAATCAAGCCGGCCGGCCGGCGCATCCGGTATCAATCGATACCGAGCAGCAGGTCTGGTATGCAAACAACGGGGACGGCAGCCTGACGGTCGGCTTGTTCAATCTGGGCAGCACCGCGGAAACCGTAACGGTGAATTGGAGCGATATCGGCCTGAACGGACCGGCAACCGTCCGCGACCTGTGGACGCACGAGGAATTGGGAGAGTTAGCCTCCGGCTATAGCTCGGCCGAATTGGCGCCTCATGCCTCAAGGCTCCTGAAGGTAACGGCTAAGGGCGGTGCGCTCGCCGTCAATGATGACGATACCGGCATGAGATATACCGGCGATTGGACCAGAAACGGCGGCAGGGAAATGACGGCTGGCGCTCAGAACCTGATTATTGACGTAAGCAATTCAACGGCTGTGCAGAGCACGATTAATCCGGCAGCGGCCGCTTTCGACAAGAAGGAGACGGAACAGGCCGATGTCGTCACTACGCTGACGCTAAACGGTAATACGCTCGTCGGCATTTCAAGCGGCGGATCAGCGCTGACGAAGGATACGGATTATACGGTGGATGGCAATCAGGTCACCGTCAAGAAAGAATATTTGGCCGCCAGACCGGTCGGCACCGCAAGCCTGACGTTTGCGTTCAGCGGAGGCGCGGCGCAAAATCTGGCCGTGGCCATCACGGATTCGACGACGAGGGACAGCAAGGTGACCCCGACAACAGTAAGCTTTGACAAGAAGGAATCGGCAGGCAGCGATCTGGAGCTGACGCTCGCGCTGAATGGTAACGCGCTGAGCGGAATCGCGCATGAAGGCGCTTCGCTGACTTCCGGCACCGATTATACGGCAACGGATCAAAAGATCGTCCTGAAGAAGTCATTTTTGGAGACATTGCCGGCGGGAACGACCAAGCTCACGTTCTCGTTCAACGCGGGAGCAGAGCAAGCCGTAAGCCTTGTGATCAGGGACACCTCCGTGGGAGCTTCGATCGCACTGAATAATGACCATGCCACGATCCATTATGTCGGCGGCTGGAACCGAAGCTATAACCGCGGACTCGGCGACTACCTGGATGACGTTCATTTCGCCGAGAAAAACGACAGCGACTATTTCGAATATACGTTTACGGGAACAGGCATCGAGCTGATTACGGAATTGGACCCTTCGCAGGGCGAAATGGACATCTATGTGGACGGCGAATTCCAGCAAACCGTCAATACGTATAACTTGGGAAGAGCAGCCCAGCAGCCGGTATATCATATTTCAGGTCTTGAGTACGGCGAGCATACGCTTAAAGCGGTGAAAAAATCCGGCATATTCATGCTCCTGGACATGTTGAGAGTCAGCTTGCCTGACTTGATCGGTGAAACCGAAGCGAATTTCAATAAAGCTGACGGACAGCAGGCTGACGTAACGATCGAGGTAACCGCGGCGGGAAGCGGTTTCGGGCTGAGCGGCATCAAGAACGGCGCAGCGGCGCTTGCCGCCGGAACGGACTACTCGGTGGCGGACGACGTGGTGACGATTAAGAAGGAATATTTGGCAGCGCAGCAGATTGGAACGGCTAATCTCGTCTTCGCCTTTAACGGCGGCGCGGAGCAGAAGCTTGCCATTAGAGTGCAGGATTCCTCGGCTGCGAACAGCACGATCGATCCTGCGGCGGGCAGCTTTGACAGAAAGACGGACGCACAGTCGGATCTTGCCACGACGATGCAGCTTGCGGGCAATACGTTAGTCGGCATCCTGAACGGGGAGACGGCGCTTGCTTCCGGAACGGACTATACAGTGGCAGGAAACGAAGTCGTGATCAAAAAGGAGTATCTCGCCGCCCAGCCGGTAGGCATGACGTCCTTGACTTTCCGATTCAGCAATGGGGAAGCGCAAACGCTGTTGATTGCAGTCAGCGATACAACGGCGCAGAACAGCCAGCTTAGCAATGCTGGGGCAAGTTTTGACAGAAATGCGGCGGTCCAAGCCGACGTAACCGTCGGTGTGGCCCTGAATGGTAACAGCCTGAACGCGGTATCAAACGGAGGCGCGGCGCTAACGGAGGGCGATGATTATACCCTGTCCGGCACCCAGTTGACGATTAAACGCTCTTACCTCGCGGAACAGCCGACAGGCATGGCCAATCTGGTCTTTTCCTTCAGCGCGGGAGCCGATCAGCAATTGGCAATCGCCGTGATCGATACGTCAAGAGGCCGTTATGTATCTGTAAATAACGATGATAGTGAAATCACCTATATCGGAGCGTGGCAGCACGGGCGAAACCGGGGAATCGGCGACTTCAAGGACGATGTCCAATACACGGAAAAGAATAACGACTATTTTGAATATACGTTCACGGGAACGGGCGTTGAGCTCATTACGGAGAAGGATTCCTCGCAGGGCGATATGGATATATACGTGGACGGCGAGTTCAAGCAGACGGTCAGCGCGCATAACGAAGGCAGGCTCGTTCAGCAAACCGTCTATGCCATCAACGGTCTCTCTTCCGGCACGCATACGATTAAGGCCGTGAAGAAATCAGGCTATTACATGCTGCTCGACCGATTGAAAATCAAGGCGGCAGACCGTCTGGGACCGGATAGCGCAAGCTTCGAGAAAGGCAGCGCATCTCCGGCCGATGTTACGACGAATTTGGCCGTCGACGGCAGCAATTTACAGGGAATCGCAAACGGTTCAACCGCGTTAATCGAAGGCACGGATTATGTGGTATCGGGCGATCAAGTTGCGATCAAGAAGGCATACCTCTCGGCGCAGCCGGAAGGAATACTCAGCTTGTCCTTCTCCTTCTTGGGTGATTCGCATAACGACGTGCATTACACCGAGACTGACGGAGATGAAGTGGAGTACACGTTTACAGGATCCGGGGCTGAATTGATTATGCCGAAGGGTCCGACGCAGGGAGACGTGGATATTTATGTAGACGGCCATTTCAAAGAAACGGTGAGCGCTTATCACGCGAGCAGGCTGACGCAGCAAACGGTATCTGTCATTTCCGGTCTGTCGGAGGGCGTCCATACGATTAAAGCGGTTAAAAAATCAGGCGCTGAAATGATCGTAGACGGTTTGCGGTACAGCATAGAGGCTCCGGTGTCGACACCGACACCGACACCAACGCCAACATCGCCAACACCAACACCAACACCGACATCGCCACCGACAGTGCCGACGCCGACAGCCACGCCGGTGATTACGCCTTCGCCGTCGTCCACGCCGGAGCAGTCTGCTCCTTACATTAAGGGCTATGAGGACGGAACCTTCAGACCGGACAACAAGATGACCCGCGCCGAAATGGCGTCCATTTTGTCAAGGATCTCGGAGGCAGAAGCGAATGTGCCGGATAAAGCTTACAGCGATGTATCTTCGGCGCATTGGGCTAAGGATGCGATCTCATCCGTGACCCGCATGGGCTTGATGGGCGGCTATGAGGACGGCACATTCGGAGTGGATAAACCGATTACCCGCGCCGAAATGGCTAAGCTCGTCTCCATGCTGGCCGGAGACCTTGAAAAGAACGGTAAGGGTTTCTCCGATATATCCGGCCATTGGGCAGAAGGGTATATTTTGAAAGCGCAGGGAGCGGGGATTTTAAACGGCTATAGTGACGGAACGTTCAGACCGAATCAAGTGCTGACGCGGGCGGAAGCGGTCGCCATGATCAACAGGGCGCTGGGCAAAGACCCGGCAAGCGGAGAAGGACCTTCGCCTTGGAAGGACGTTCCGAGCACGCATTGGGCATATAACGACATTGTGGGTGCTTCCGCTGATCAATAGGCGATACGATAAAAAGATGCGTCACGGCTAAATAAGAGGACATTTTTCCAGAAGGGGAGCCTCGGACGGGGCTCCCGTTTTGTCTGCGCCTGACACTCGCAATCTAGGCAGCCAGCGCAGCTTAGGTGCTTACTCTCTGGCTTGGGGCTGCAGCCGGTAATGCTTGGGGCTGACGCCGTAAAAGGAGCTGAAGTGCCGGGTGAAGGGGTGGATAGAGGGATATCCCAGCCTTTCGGCAATAGCGGTTATGCTTAGCTCGCTTTCCTGCAGCAGGTGGGAGGCGCGCCGCATGAGCAGCTTATGGTGATAGGCCTTGGGCGTTAGTCCGGTTTCGCGTAAAAACAAAGCATGGAAATAGGTGCGTTTTAAGCCGCAAAATTTCCACCAGGCCTCAACCGGTTCACGCTGCTCGGGCTGGGCATTCAAATGGGCGAGCAAACGGACGATCCGGTAATCCGTTGGCTGATGCGTATGAACCGTGTTGTACCAATGGAGAAACCAGGCATATAGCAGATTATTTATCATTTCGGTTCGATAATATTTCGAATCATTAAATAGTTTAGCGAGCATTAAAAAGGAATCATACAGCTCTGGATATGGCTGCAGGGAAAACACGCGCGGCAAGCTGTCGAGCTCTTCGCATGTAAAGGTTGAGGCAACGGTGCTCAGCTCAAACGCCTCCGGAGCAGAAATGAACGTTCGATTAACGGAGACGGGGTTAGTCCGGTCCCACAGATCGAAATAAAGATTATACGAGGACAGCGGATGCTTGGGCGAGATATGAAAAGCATGCGGCTCAGCCGGCCTTAGAAAAATAAGCGTCCGATTATCAATCGGATACCGTTTGCCGTTAATCTCCATTTCACCCGGCCCATCGGTAAAGAGGTGAAAGGCATAAACGCTGCAGACGCGAAGCTTTTCGTTAGAGCTGCCGTCATACAGGTAATACATGGAGTCTCCGACATGGGGGGTAATCTCGTTTAGCTTTTTCAAGAGAGCTCCTCATTCCTTCGGCAAAATTCATTAATTTAGCGGATAATTTGACAAATCGATGGATCGTTAATCAAATACGAATACCTATATAGATGATACAATAACTGCAATATTAACGATAGATCTGATGATCGGAGAACGGATAAATTAACAACATTAATTAGGATCGCGAGCATGGCGGAAGTCAGCAAAAGGAGGAATGTGCTTGCGCTTTAAAAATAAGGTTGTGCTCATCACCGGCGGCGGCTCCGGGATCGGCGAGGTAAGCGCGCGGTTGTTCGCCGCGGAGGGCGCACGCGTTGTGATAGCGGATTGGAACCAGGCAGAAGGGCAGCGCGCAGCTGACGGGCTGAATAAAAATGACGCAATTATGAAAGGGCTTCCAAGGGCCGTCGCAATTCCAGCCGATGTGTCGCGGGAGGAGGCCGTCACGGAACTGATAGCCAAAACGATGAAGGCCTTCGGACGGCTGGATGTGCTGTTTAATAATGCAGCGGTCATTTGCCCGAAGCCGCTTGAGGAAATCGACGAGCGTTCCTTCGATGAGCTGTTTGCCGTAAATGTGAAAGGCGTCTACCTCATGGTCAAACACGCGATACCCCATTTGCGGGAGGCAAAGGGGGCAATCGTCAATATGGCTTCGCTTAACGGCCTTGTGGGCCAAAAGCAAAATCCGATTTATTCCGCTTCAAAGGGAGCCGTCATAGCGATGACCAAATCGCTTGCGCTGGACTTTGCTCCAGACGGGGTAAGAGTCAACTGCGTATGCCCGGCAGGCGTAATGACGCCTCTATTGGAACAATGGACGAGAGGGCAGGCGAATCCTGCCGAAGCGGTTCAATCGCTCCAAGCGATGCATCCGCTTGGCCGTCCGGCAAGCCCGGAGGAAGTTGCGCATGCGGTATTGTATTTGGCATCCGATCAGGCTGCGTTCATTACGGGAGTCGCCCTGCCTGTCGAAGGCGGCGCTTCGCTCGGTTATTAAACAAAATTTAGGGAGAGCTATCGATGAAAATTACAAAAGTAGAAACGTTTGTGCTCCATGTGCCGATTGATCCGCCTATTACCGACGCCATAAACGCTGCGACGCATTGGGGACTGTCAGGCGTTCGTATTTTTACGGACGAGGGTTATGTCGGATATGGCTACACGGGAACCTGCGCGCATGGCGACGAGATGATCATCGATACGATAGAGCGATATTATACGCCGGAGCTGATCGGCAAGGACCCTTTTATGGTAAAGGAAATTTGGGACAATTTGCGGTACGGGAAAATGCACTGGGTCGGCCGGGCAGGCATTACGCATATGGCGCTTGCGGCGGTAGACATTGCGCTTTGGGACATCATGGCGAAGGCCTCCAATAAACCGCTATGGCAATACCTTGGCGGACATAAGTCCAAGGGAATCAAAGCGTACAATACGAACGGCGGCTGGTTGAACTGGTCGATGGAGCGCCTGCTGAAGGATGTAACGGATATTGTCGAGCAGGGCTTTACGGGCGTAAAGATCAAGGTCGGCAAGTCCAATCCGCACGAGGACTATGAACGGGTAAAGGCGGTTCGCAAAGCGATTGGCGACCAAACGATTTTCATGATTGACGTGAACCAGCAATGGAACATCAATACAGCCATGACATGGGGCAAGAAGCTGGAGGAGTTTGATCTGTTCTGGCTGGAGGAACCGCTTAATCCCGATGACATTCTTGGACATAAGAAGCTGGCCGATGCGCTGAATGTTCCGATCGCGCTTGGCGAGCATGTGTATTCGAAATATGCTTTCCGCGATTACATCCATCAAGGCGCAATCGAGTATTGCCAGGTTGACGTGACGCGGGTAGCGGGTATCACGGAATGGCTTCAGGTGGCTGGACTTGCAGCCTCGTACGACATTCCGATTTGTCCGCATGTCGGTGATATGGGCCAAATCCATCAGCATTTGGTAGCCGCAACGCCCGGTTCCATCATGCTGGAATACATTCCATGGATTAGATCGATCTTCGTGGAGCCGGCTACGGTCATTAACGGACAGTACGTGCTGCCGGAGATGCCGGGCGCATCCACTGAAATTATTCCGCGCTATTTCGATGAATATCGCATCAGATAGCGAGCAAAGGGGGGGATTGCGATGAGGCTGCAAGGCAAGATAGCGCTCCTGACGGGAGCCGGCTCGGGAATCGGAAGAACGACGGCAGAGCTGTTTGCGAGAGAAGGCGCGACCGTTGTCGTCAACGATATTGATGAAGCAAAGGGGCAGGAAACGGTACAGGTCATTCAGGCGGGCGGAGGGAACGCAGTGTTTGTTCACGCGGACGTAACGGACTCGGATTCGGTTCGCGCCATGGTGGAGAAGGCGGTCCAAGCCTACGCGGGAATTGATATTTTGTTTAACAACGCCGGGATCAGCGGCGTAGGGGCCATCCACGAGATTGAGCCGGAGGCATGGGACCGCGTGGTGCAGGTTAATCTGCGCGGGGTATTCCTGCCCTCGAAGCATGTGCTTCCTTATATGATGGAGCAAAGGTCGGGCACTATCATCAACATGTCCTCCTGCATAGCAGAGATCGGCTTAGCGCGCCGCGCCTCGTATTCGGCTACGAAAGGCGCCGTGCTGGCGCTGACCAAGTCCATGCAGGTGGATTACGCCAAATACAATATCCGCGTGAACGCGATTTTGCCGGGAACGATCATGACGCCGTTTGTCGAGCACTATTTGCAAAGCTCGTATGACGACCCGGAAGCAGCCATTGCGGCCATTAAGACGAGGCAGCTAAGCGGGAATCTGGGCAGACCCGAGGATGTGGCGAACGGGGTGCTTTTTCTGGCCTCCGACGAATCCTCCTTTATGATGGGCTCCCCGCTCTATATAGACGGCGGCGTCGTATTCGGCAAGGATGCCTGACGAATAAAAAAAGCGAGAGGATGGTTTGACATTATGAAGCTGGTAAACATAGAGCAGGACGGAGAGTTTAGGCTCGGAGTAAAGCTGGATGACGGTATCCTTGATATTCAATCGGCGCTGGAGCGGCTTCCGGATTCAAACGTGCCTACGGATGTGATGGCGGTTATTGCAGGCGGCACGGAGAGCGCGGATACGCTGGCAGCGTACATTGAGCGTGTTCTGCATTCTGCCGGGCATGCCGAAGGCTTGCTTCTGCAGGAGGAGGACATCCGCTTTGGACCGTGCGTGACGAGGCCGAACAAAATCATCTGTGTCGGCTTGAACTATAGGCAGCATGCCATCGAGACGAATGCGCCCATTCCGCAATATCCGATTTTGTTCAATAAGTTTAACAACACGCTTACGGGTCACCGCAAGGATATTGCCCTCCCGGAGCGCGTTACCTCACAGGTCGATTATGAGGCGGAGCTCGTCATTGTCATTGGAAAGACGGCCAAATATGTAAGCAAAGACGAGGCGCTTCAGCATGTTTTCGGTTATTGCAGCGTCAATGATCTGTCGGCGCGGGATCTCCAAATGCGTACCCCGCAATGGCTGCTCGGCAAAAGCTGCGATGATTTCAGCCCGCTTGGCCCATATCTCGTCACAGCAGACGAAGTTCCGAACCCGAATGACTTGGAGATCAAATGCGTCGTGAACGGAGAAGTCCGTCAGCATTCGAATACATCCGATATGATTTTTCCGTGCGATGAGGTCGTCAGCTATATTTCGCAGCATATGACGCTTGTTCCGGGCGATATCATTCTGACGGGGACGCCGGAAGGCGTCGTGCTAGGCTATCCGGAGGAGCAGCGGGTTTACCTGAAGGACGGCGACGTGGTAACGATAGAAATCGAACGCTTAGGAAGCCTGACCAACCGCCTCGTAAGCGAAACATATTCTAATTTATAGCGAAAGGATGGGTACAGATGAATCGAGCAAGGTTATGGTATTCAGGGCCGGGAGCGGGCTGGAAGCAGGGTCTGCCGATCGGGAACGGGAGGATAGGCGCCGTTATCCATGGGGGAATCGAGCAAGAAATATGGAGCATGACGGAGCTGACCTATTGGTCGGGCAAAGCGGAGCGCATTCCGGGCAGCGGCGAAGGCAAAGCCGGGCTGGAGCGGATGAGAGAAGCTTTTTTCAAGGGTGACTATAACGAGGGTGATCGCCTTGCCAAGCAAGGACTGCAGCCAAAAAAGCAGAACTTCGGCACAAACCTTTCCGTATGCGATGTGATCCTGCGCTTTGATCAGCAAGGAGAAAGCTTGAAGCGCGAGCTGTGCTTGGAAAAGGCGCTCGCGCAGGTTACCTACGCCAGCTCGGGCTATACATTTACGCGAGAAACGTTTGCCACGCATGCCGACGGCATCGTCGTATCGCGCATCGGGAGTGACCGGGCAGGAGCGGTTTCCTTTTCGCTGGGCTTGCAAGGACGAACAGGCGATTTTGCCGCAGAGCTCAAGGATAGCTCTACGATCGCGTTTAACGGCCAAGCGACGGAAGACATGCACAGCGACGGGAAATGCGGCGTATTTTGCAGGGGCGGGGTTAAGGTTGTTGTCCAAGGCGGCAGCGTTCATGGCAGGGGAAATGAAATCGTCGTAACGAATGCGGATGAGGCGATTGTTTATTTTGCCATCCATACGGATTATGGCCAAGCCGATGATCGGTGGACCAGGGAAAGCGAGGCGCAGATTGCGGCGGCCATCGCCAAAGGCTATGCGCGTCTCAAAGAGGATCACATTGCGGATTACCAGGCCTTGTACGCGAGGGTATCCTTGGATTTAGGCGATACCGAAAGCGCCAAGCTTCCGACAGACGAGCGGATGCGGCTTTACCGGGAAGGACAGCATGATGATCCGGATTTAGCCGCTTTATTTTTCCAATACGGCCGCTACTTGACGATTGCCGGCTCGCGCGAGGATTCGCCGCTGCCGCTGCATCTGCAGGGCGTTTGGAACGACGGCGAAGCGAACCGCATGGCTTGGAGCTGCGATTACCACCTGGACATCAACACGCAAATGAACTACTATCCGACTGAAATAAGCAATCTGGCGGAATGCCATGTTCCTTTAATGAACTATGTTGAACGCTTGTCGGCTGCGGGCAGGCAGGCAGCGGAAGATTTCTACGGCTGCGAGGGCTGGGTGGCGCATGTCTTCTCCAACGCATGGGGCTTCTCGGCGCCGGGCTGGGAAACCGGCTGGGGACTTAACGTAACGGGCGGGCTCTGGATCGCGATGCATCTCAAGGAGCATTATGAATACGGGCGGGACCAAACGTTTTTGACAAAGCAGGCTTATCCGGTTATGAAGGAAGCAGCAGCCTTTTTCCTTGATTATATGACGGTGCATCCAAGTAGCGGCTGGCTGGTTACGGGACCGTCCAACTCGCCCGAGAACAGCTTTTATCCGAGCAGCCGAGCGGACGGGCCGCAGCAGCTGTCGATGGGCCCGACGATGGACCAGGTGCTGGTACGGGATCTGTTCACCTTCTGCCTAGAGGCGGCTGAGCTGCTTCAGACAGATGCCGAGCTTCAGGATAAGCTTAAGCAAGCGATAGCTATATTGCCGCCGCTGCAGATTGGCAGGAAGGGGCAGCTGCAGGAATGGCTTGAGGATTACGAGGAGGCGCAGCCGGAGCATCGCCATCTTGCGCATTTGTTCGCTTTGTATCCAGGCAATCAAATTACGCCGCTGAAGACGCCGGAACTGAGCGCTGCCGCAAGGCAAACGCTGCTCGGCAGAATGCAGACCGATGAGCTGGAGGATATTGAATTTACGGCGGTACTGTTTGCGACAGGTTTCTCCCGTTTGTTTGACGGCGACCGTGCGCTGAGGCATATCACTCATTTAATCGGGGAGCTGTGCTTCGATAATATGCTGACGTATTCGAAGGCTGGCGTTGCCGGCGCGGAGACGAATATTTTCGTGATCGACGGCAATTACGGCGGTACGGCAGCCGTTGCGGATATTCTCCTCCAAAGCCATGCCGGCGAGATTCACCTGCTGCCTGCGCTGCCGGGCGCATGGGCCGAGGGTTCATTTAAGGGACTCCGGGCAAAAGGAAATGTGGAAGTGGACGTAGCCTGGTCAAACGGCGAGCTGACGGAAGCAGCCATCCATGCGTTTTCGGCGGGGAATACGCTCGTGCGTTTCGGTGACCGCACAGTGCCAATCACCTTGGTACCCGGCCAATCTTATATGCTTAACAAAGACCTGCAATTCATAGAACGGCAAGAGACGGTTCAGTAACCTTCGAAATAAGCGATGAAGACAACTACGCGCTTCTAATAGTAGTTGTCTTTTCGCATCATTAGGTTATTATGAATGAGCAATCCTTTTTTTTGCTGTGCAGCGCTCTTCTGTCTTATTTATGTAAGCGCTATTATTCGGAGGGGGTGGGTTGGCCGTGCCTAAGTACTCAAAGATATTCCGTAAGTTTCTTATTTCCTATCTGATTATTTTGATCATTCCAAGCATAGCGGGCTATGTTTCCTATCGTACTTCAATCTCGGTAACGCAATCCATCTCGATCGAGAATAGCGTTACGCAGCTTCAGCGAAGCCAGGAAATTTTGGAGAGAAGGATGGTCGAGGTCGAGGGCTTCACCAGGCAGCTCGCCTTAAACCCGGATCTAAATAAATTAATGAACGAGAAGAAAAACGGCAACGAGGTCAACGTATACGGCATCTGGAGCATGCTGAAGCAGGTGACGCCTTTTAGCCAAACGAATGACTTTTTGCAAAATTACTTTATCTACTTAAATAATTACGATGTTATTTTCACGCAGGGCTCGGCGTATTTCCGTCCGGAGCATTATTATCAAAATTTCCGGTACACCGACCTTACGCTGGAGGAATGGAAGGCTGAGGTGCTGGATAAAACGCATCGCAGCGAAATTATGCCGCTCAGCTCCTTTATGAGCAATTCAAAGCAAACCTCGGTCATTACGTATATGCAGTCGCTTCCGCTTGACAGCTTTAGCGGCTCATCGCCGGCTACCGTGGCTGTCATTATTGATGCGGAAAATATTTCGAATTTACTAGCCGGCCTAGAGGACCGTTACGGCGGCTGGGCTCACATTAGCGATGCGCAGGGGAATACGGTGGGGCTGCGGGGCATAAGCGAGGCCGATGCCAAAAGGCTCTCATCTGACGCTATGCTTGCCACGGATAAGACCAGCCAATTTTATAATGACGATCTCGTTATCACGATCCATTCCGAAAAAAACGGCTGGACCTATAGAGCCGGAGTTCCGCGGCAGGTACTGATGGAGAACGCAAATCAAATCAAGCATATTACGTGGCTCGTGACCGGTGCGGCTTTGCTGCTCAGCTTGCTGGCCGGCTTGCTCCTCTCCTACCGGAACAGCGCGCCAATCCATCGGCTGCTTGGGGTGATGAAGGAGCATTTCGGCAAAGACGGCATCGCGGATAAAAATGAGTATGATTTTTTGCAAGGCAATATATCCAATATGATAACAAGCAATCGGCAGCTCGAGAATGAATTGAAGCGCCAGCTTCCTTTAGTAAGAGACGGCTTCTTGAAACGTTTGATTGCGGGTGAATTCCAAACCTCGGAAGAGATTTCGGCAGCCGCGGCGCAAGCGGGCGTGAGTCTTGCTTCAACCGAAGGGTATGTCGGTATTTTGCAAATTAACGGCTATTCGGGAATGGACAGCGTAGAGATCCTAAATGAGCTTTACGCCGCCAGGCTGATCCTGAAGCAAGCCTTATCCGAGCTCGTTCACGAGCTGCCCATGACGGATCTGGGCTCGGATCGCATCGTAATGATTTGGACGGCCATGGAAGAGGATTCGGACGGCGGATTGAAACAACGAATGAGTCATACGCTGGAGAAGCTGTCCCATATCGCGTATGCCGAATACAAAATTTCAATTACAGCTGCTTTCGGCGAGGCCTTTCAGGCCGTGATTGATGCGAGCCATTCTTACGAGCAGGCTAAGCAAACGCTGGAGTATGCCGAGTTCGCGAGCAAGCAAAGCATCCTGTGGTTTAGCGATTCCAGCCTTGAAACGGCGACCTATTACTATCCGCTCGACATCGAACAGCGCTTGATCAGCACGATACGCGCTGGCGATCCGGATGAGGCGGGGCGGATGGTGCTGTCTGTCATGGAGAAAAACACGGAAAACCATCAGCTTTCTCCGGAGATGAAGCAGCAGCTGGTAGGCGAGCTGAAGGGGACGCTGCTAAAGCTGTTGGATCAAAAGGCATTTATGGAATCGGAGCTGCAGCATACGCTGAAAAATCAAATCATCGGCATTCAGCCCTCCAATGCACTTAACGTCATTCAGGATGAAATCATCGAAATCGTAAACGCATTGTGCGGCGTAATCAACAGCAAAAAAAATCATGCCCATATTCAAACGGTAGAGGAAATCAAGCGGTTTATCGCGGAAGCCTACAGCGATTCCGAGCTGACCTTGTACCGGATCGCGGAGAAGGTAGAGCGTCCGGAAAAATATATTTCGCAATTGTTCAAGGAGGTAACGGATATCAACGTATCCGATTATCTGGAGATGATCCGGATCGAGCAGGCTTCCTTCTTGCTGCGAACCGATGCCTGCACGGTCGATGAGATTGCCGCGCGCGTCGGCTACAACAGCTCGCATTCGTTCCGCAGAGCCTTTAAACGCGTGATGGGCATTGCGCCAAGCTCCTATAGGCAATCGGTTAACATCTAAGCGTTCGTCCGCGCAGCATTAAAGGAGTGATTGATGATGAAAAGAAGCCGGATCCGCTTTATCGCGGTTCTCTGTGCGGTTACCCTGCTGCTGGGTGCATGCTCGCGGGGCGGCGGGACAGAAGAGAGCGGCTCTGCTCTGCTGCCCCAGCCGGCGCCGGTCGAGATTTCGGTGTTCGCCCAGCAGGAAACGGGCATTGATCTGAAAACGAATGATTTCACCAAATTAATCGAAAAGAAATTCAATGTGAAAATCAATTGGGAAAGCATCTCGCCGGACGGCGCCAAGGAGAAGCGGCAAATTTCGCTCGCCGGCGGAGACTATCCGGATGCCTATATTTTAACCGCCTACATAGACCAGTTCTCGCAATCGGATTTGTTGAAGTATGGCAAAGAGGGCGTAATCCTGCCGCTAAACGCATTAATTGAGCAATATGCCCCGAACATCAAAGCGGCAATGGAGAAGGATATGACTTTAAAAGCATTCAGTAAAGCGCCTGACGGCAATATTTACGGTCTTGCCGCATACAGCCAATGCTTCCACTGCTCCTATCCGAACAAAATGTGGGTGAATACCAAATGGCTCTCGAAGCTCGGAATGGAGCTGCCCAAAACGACGGCTGAATTCAAAGCGATGCTGGAGGCGTTCAAAAAATCCGACCCTAACGGCAACGGCATACCGGACGAGGTTCCGTTAAGCGGCTCGATCGAGGATTTTGGCGTCCGCATCATTCCGTATCTCATGAACGGCTTTATTTATGACGACGACAGCAATTATTTAGCCATGAACAACGGAAAAGTGGATATGGTGGCGAATAAGCCGCAGTGGAAGGAAGGCCTTGCCTACATTAAATCGTTGTACGATGAAGGTTTGATCGACCCGGGAGCGTTTATTCAAAATGCGGAAGCGTTAAAAAGAATCGGCGATAATGCGGATACGCCTATCCTCGGCGCCGCAGCGGGCATGCATCCCGCTATTTTCGTCGGCGAGCGGATGAAGGATTATGCGCCGATTCCGCCGCTTGCCGGGCCTTATGCGGCAAACGCTACCTTTGACGGGGGCGGCATTCAGCCCGGGGCGAAATTCGTGATTACCAATAAGGCGAGCAAGGAAGCGCAAATCGCTTTAATCCAAATTATCGATTATATCTATACGCCGGAGGGCCAGACGATCGCGCAGTCCGGCCTTGAAGGAGTGGGCTGGAGGAAACCGGCTGCAGGCGAGGCGGCGCTCGGCGAAGGTGTGGAGCCGAAGTTTGCCAGCCTTATTCCAATAAATGATGCAGTGCCCACGAATTCCGGCTGGAGCGGGATGGCGCATTTCTACATGCCGAGGGAGTACCGCGACAGCTGGGTGGCGGGCAAGGATATATACGCGCTCGACGGATATGAGCGAAGGCTTATTGAAGCGACCCAGCTGTATGAGGGCCATGAGCCAGCTGAAATGTTTCCGATCTGGAGGATATGGCTCGATCCGGCAGAAGCGGACGAAGCAGGAATATTGCATACGAACCTAACCAACTACATTGATCAAAGCACACTTCAGTTCATCACCGGCGATTTGAATTTGGATAAGGATTGGGACAGCTATGTAGACGGTTTAGAGAATATGCAGGCTGAGCGGTATATTGAAATGATGCAAAAAGCATATGACCAATCGAGAACAAATAAATAAAATGCGGTAGTGCCGTGCTCGAAAATAACAAATTGAAAAGGAGATTTACGGTGAGCAAATTCGAAGAACAAACAAGCGGTTATGTGAAGCTTCGCCGCGGCTTGCCCAATCTGAATAAAAAGCTGGCCGGCAAAGCACCAATTGCCGTTGCTTTTCTAGGGGGCTCCATTACGGAGGGCTATGGCGCCTCCGAGCCGGATAAGACCAGCTGGCGGGCATTGACCGAGCATTTTTTGAAGGAACGCTTTTCCGCTGCGGGGGCGACATGCATCAATGCGGGAGTTGGCGGGACGAATTCCACGTTTGGCGCTTTTCGCTTCAAAGAGCATGTGCTGCATCGGGGCGAGATCGATTTGTTGTTTGTGGAATTCAGCGTTAATGACGGCGGGGACAGGGGAGAATCCATCCGGGGAATGGAGGGAATCGTGCGGCAGTGCAGGCGTCTGTCGCCCGATGCAGATATCTGTTTTGTGTACACGGCGGCGGAAAAAAATTTGTCAGCGGAAATGCCGTTTAATATCGCTGTTCATGAGGAGGTCGCTGACCGTTACGATCTTCCTTCCGTGAACCTCGCTGCGCGTATCTATGCGCGGATAGAGGCAGGGCAGGCACGCTGGGAGGAGCTCGCTCCGGACCTCGTCCATCCGAATGATGCAGGCTACGCGCTTTACGCGGAGGATGTAAGGGAGTTTTTGAATACCGCTCTCATAGGTGATTCATCTATCGATGGGTCTTCGAACATGGATCTTCCTTCGCCTCTCGATGATCGAAACTATGAGCATGGCGTTATGCTGAATGTCCGGGAAGCAGCGGCTTCGCATGTAGGCTTCACGATCGAGGAGACGGTGCCAGAGCCGCTTATAAACTGGCGATACGGTGCCGAACATCTTTGCACCGACAGCGAGCTTGCCTTGCTGTCGTTTACCGTGAGCGGAAAGAGCGCGGGGCTTTTGTTATTTTGCGGTCCGGACAGCGGCATCTTTGAGTATTCTTTAGATGGGTTAACCTTTCATCAGGTGAATTTATTTGACGATTGGTGCGTGGGGGCGTTTCGCCCAGTCATTGCGATGTTTTCACTCGCGGGGGATCAGCAAATAAGCCATATTACCGTAAGGAATACGGGGCTGAAGGATGAACGCAGCAAGGGTACCGGTTTGCGTGTATTGAGAGTATTTAGCGGTTAACATTTAAGGTGGTTAAGGCTGACTGCGCAGCCACAGACAGCGCCGGCGGCAGCCAGGGACGAAAAGAGTCCGTGACTGCCGCTGTTTTATGGAGCGAGGTCCTTAAATTTATATTTTCAAAACCAATTTCCCGACCGTGTTCCTCTCTTCCAGGAGAGCAAGCGCTTCTTTGGCATTTTCCAAAGGGTACACGCCTTGAATCTCCGCATGAATCTCTTTTCTTGCCAGCATGCCTAACGCTTCTCGCGCCGCTTTCCCGGTCTCCACGGGATTACTGTCGCTGTATCCGCCTAATGTAAAGCCTGCAAACTGACGATTAGAAAACCAGATTTGATTAAAAGAATGCAAGATATCCTCTTCTCCGCTTGCGTTTCCTACTACCACCAGCTGCCCCAACGGGCAAAGCACCTCTAAGCTTTGCTTGCGCATATTTCCTCCGACAGGGTCAAATACGGCATGAACGCCTTTTTTTCCAGTTGCCCGAAGGGTTTGCTCGACAAAATCATCTCGGACAAATAATTCATCGTATCCAAAGGCTGCGGCTTGTTGTACTTTCTGGGCGCTTCCGACGGTGCCGAATACCTTACCGGCTCCGAGCTGTTTCGCCATCTGCCCCAGAAAGCTGCCCAGCCCGCCGACTGCCGCATGAACGAGTATGCTGTCGCCTTTTCTTATTCTATATACATCTTTTATGGCCAGGTATGCGGTGGTCAGATTAACAATGGAAGCCGCCGCTGTCGCTAAGTCGAGGTCGGCCCCCAGTTGATCCAACGGAACCGTTAGATCCGGCCGTACGTTCGCCATAGATGCGAAGCCGTTAAGATCATGCAGTGTCATTGAAGCAACGGGTTGACCAACGTAGAAGCCTTCTACGCCTTCCCCGATGGCGCGTATATACCCCGACACTTCCAAGCCGGGAGTAAGCGGCATCGGAAAAACGGAATTGAATTCGCCGCGGCTCAGCAATACTTCAAAATAACCTACTCCGGCATAAGCGACGTCAATGGTAAGCATGCCGGGAGACGGCTGAAGATCCGGCTTCTCCTGCAGCTGCAAGCTTGCAGGCCCTCCTGGTCGATCGATAATTATAGCTCTCAATGTCGGTAACCTCCTGAATTTGGGAATAAGCCTATTATATTCGCCATATAAGGAGGCAGCCTGTTTGCGGTTATACAGGTATTCGGACTAACAGGCTTATTTTCCGATACCCGCTAATTTTCGCTCTGTATCGGTACCTGCGATGGGAGTAAAGACGCAGCAGTGGAAATTTGGATTACCGTTAAGATTCGAAAAGGAGATTAATTGAAAAAATAATTGACCTGCACTGGGGTGGTCATAGGTGTATAGTACGGCTTTCTTATGCTGAACATCGTGCATGCGCCACAGTGCCTGAAATTCTTCGCTTTCCTGACACATCTTACTTACGAATTGCTCGAACCAATGATCGCCCGCTTTTTGGTCATAATTCGAGCGAAATACCCCTAACGTATAATCGGCAAATTCCTTCCAATTCACCAACTGCTTGCGCAGATTCGGGTCCAAAAATATCAACCGCGTCATCACGCGTTCCGCTGCAGGAACCGCATGGAAATCCACAATAATTTCGGAAGCCATCCGATTGAACGCGAGCACTTCGGTCCGTTCGCTGGCGATGATTGCAGGATAGTGCAATTGGTCGATAATGCTCTGAAGGACCGGATTCATATCCTCGGCGGGTGGACAAGAGTCTCCTTCTCCGCCGTAGTTAGCCAAATGAAGCAAGTGGAGATGCTCATCAGGAGACAATTGTAAGGCTCTTCCGATACTCTCAATGACTTCCCTGGAGGTGGTGATGACTCTGCCTTGTTCCAGCCAGGTATACCAGGTTATGCTTACTCCCGCGAGATGAGCGACTTCCTCCCTGCGTAATCCGGGCGTTCTTCTTCTTCCAAAACGGCCGATAATATCAACATGCTCCGGTTTAATCCGTTCACGGCGGGATTTTAGAAACTCTCCGAGGATTTTTGTTTTTTCGTTTCCTATCGCCATTCTGCCACCTCCTTCTTTACTTTAAATCGATCGGCAAAAACTTTTTGCTATACGTCCAATTGAATCTCGTCATCTCTATGTATCCCATTCGCGAATTCTTGAATATTCCAGCCTGCGGCGATTGGCAATAGCTTCCTCTAAAGCATAACACGTTTTACTTTTAGTGTGTTGAGGGGACAGGCTGATCCTTGGATCCATAAAGATCGCTCTAAGCTCAAAAAACCTTGTTACGCTTAAACAAAAGAGGTTTTGTTGGCGTTTTCTTGTGGATACGCCCCTTTGCGGTTTTTGAACAAATAGTAAAGGAGGCGTATAGTGGGTAATAGTGAGTTAGGATCGGATAATGCTCAGCAGGGCAAGGAGGGATGACCAAGTTGCAATCATGGCAGCGTACAATGTGGATTCTTTGGTTCGGCGTATTGTTTTGCAGCTCAAGCTATACGATGTCGGTTCCGTTCCTGCCTTTGTTTCTCTTCGATTTGGGAGTGCCGGAGAGCTCGGTTAACCTATGGGCGGGCATTGTGCATTCCTCTGCCTTTCTTGTCGGGGCCGTGATGGCCCCTTTGTGGGGATTGCTTGCGGACAAGTACGGGAAGCGAAAAATGGTCATTCGGGCAGGACTCAGCTTAGCCGTTATCTATGCGTTAATCGCGTTTGTGCAGACGCCCTGGCAGCTCGTCGGCGTTCGAATGCTGCATGGCTTCGTAGGCGGCTTCGTCCCGGCATCCATGTCGATTGTAGCCACAGTCGCGCCGAAAGAGAAGCTCGGCTGGAGCCTTGGCATGATGCAGGCGGGTACGATGACCGGCGGGATTCTCGGTCCGCTTTTTGGCGGTCTGCTGGCGCAAGCCTTCGGTTTAAGAAGGTCGTTCGTGGTAGCGGCTATCATCATACTGGCTGCGACAGCGGCGGTAATTATTTGGGTGAAAGAAGGGAAAGCGGAAACGGAGGCGGCTGACAAAAAGCGGGAGAAGCCGGTCACGTACCGCATGGCGTTTCGTAACCGCGCGCTCATGAGCATGCTAATGCTGCTTGCGCTGTTCCAGCTTTCGGTGAATATGATTCAGCCGCTGCTTACCCTGCATATCGCCAAGCTGCAAGGCGGATTGCAAGGGGCCGTATTATCGGCGGGTTTTGTGCTCTCGCTTATCGGGATCGCCGGCATTTTGGCTTCGCCGATCTGGGGAAGGCTGGGCGAGAGAAAGGGCTACTACCGCATTCTCGTCGTATGCTTGCTCTGCGCCGGAGTGGTGGTCAGCATGCAGTTTTTTGTCCAAGACTTATGGCTGTTTGCGGTCGTACAGTTCATATTCGGCTTGTTTATGGCCGGGATATCGCCAATCGTCAACACGCTTGTCGTGCAGAGCACGGACGAGCAGTTCAGAGGCAGATCGTTTGGCCTTACGACGAGCGCGAATCAAGTCGGATCCATGCTTGGGCCGCTCATCGGCGGTTTGCTTGGACTGGCCGTCGGTATCCACTGGATATTCGTCGCTACGGGAATGATCATGTTCGCGGCAGGCATAAGCATTTGGCTGCGGCGCAGGAATGAGCTTGGGCAAACGGGAACGGCTGCCAAAAGCTAACCGGCGCCATCAGGGTGAAAATACACAAAAAAGCTAGTCTGCTCCTATCAGGAGCGGCTAGCTTTTTTTGGTGAAAAACAAGAATTTAAAAGCTTGAATGCAGCTATCTCTTTGGCTTCACAGCTTCAAGCGTGCCGGAAGAGAGTGTGCCTTTGTGCAATACCGCTTCGCGCTTCGGCAGCCGGGCGACCGTCTCGGCCGAGCAGCTTGCCGCAACAAGCACAGCGGTAGCGGCATCGCCAACCTTTGGCCATACTTGCTTGCCGGACTCGTCTAAAGGCGTAATGCCGCCGGTTGCGAGAGCGAGAGCTCTAGATAAGTTGTATTCGCTTGACCAGCCGTATAACTGCGCGGCAAGATGCGACTTTTGCAGCGTATCGCCGATTCCGAACGGCGACCAGTGATCGGTGATGCTGTCATTGCCAAGCAGGACGTTAACCTTTTGCTTCTGAAGCAGCGGGATCGGCATGACGCTTTTTCCGATGGGCACGGAGGATGCGATAGATATGCCGAGCGATGCCAAGCGGTCCGCCATTTCAACATCGGCGCCTGCAGGCAGAGAAGCGAGCGAGAAAGCGTGGCTGACCGTAACCTTCCCTTGCAGGCCGGCCTCCTCAGTCAGGTCGGCCAAGCGGCGGATGGCCTTGATTCCCGTTTCCCCGCCCTCGTGGAGGTGAATATCGATGCCAGCCTTATAATCCACGGCGATTTGCACCATCGTTTGCAGCGATTTTTCCATATCGACGTCCACCAAGGTTGGGTCTAAACCGCCGACATGCGTGACACCGAGCTGCATGGCATCGCGCATGATGCCCTCGACATTGGAGCGGAGCAGGCCGTGCTGTGGGAAAGCTACGATTTCATGGGAGATTTCATCTGAATAGCTGGCTAAGGCAAGCTTCAAGTTTTCTAAGTTTTTGAGGCCTACGGTCGGATCGATATTGCAGTGGCTCCGAACGTAGGTCGAGCCGTAGCCCAATATAAGCGCTATGAGTTTTTCGGCCCGTGCCTGTGCGGTCGGGAGCAGCTGCGGGAGCAAGGTTTGTTCCTCGATAATCCGGTCGAAAATGCCGTTTTTTGTCGGTCTGACCGCTCGCCAAGGGCCGCCGTAAAAGGTCTTGTCCAAATGGATATGCATATCCCGGAAGGAAGGCAGGAGCAGCATGCCTTTTGCGTCATAACAGTCCATATTTTTGGCGTAAGCAGCTTTCGTATCGAGTATTTTCGTGATCTTTCCTTTGTCGATCTGCAGGTTGCGGAGGACGGTTTCGGTTGCGGTAACCTGCCCGTTTTCATAGCCGTACCCGCTCTCCAGACGTACGTTTAACAGCATATAGGAGCTGTTTTTGCCCGGTTTCTTGGACTTTGAATCCTCTTTCTTCGTCTCGGCGGTTGCGCTTGCGGTATCGGGCGAGAAGAGACCCATAGTGCCCATGACGCCAAGAACGGCCGAAGCACCGCCTATTTTGCTGACGTTGCCGATAAACTCTCTGCGGGACAAGCCTTTATTTTCTTGATCCATCTATAATTCCTCCTCTAATCACTTTTTTTGTTTGCCCATTTTGCAAGGGGGAAGCTCGCCTCGAACAAAATGACTAAGGGAATAAGCACGATGAAGGCGGATATAAAATCGGGCGGTGTCAGTATGGTAGATACGGTAACTAGAATGACATAAGCGAATTTTCTGCTTTTCCGAAGCCGCTCAGGCGTGACAAGTCCGAGCCGTGCCAAAAAAATAAGCACGATCGGATACTCGAAGGCGAGGGACAAAGGCAAAATGATTCGCAACAGAAATTGAATGTATTGCGCGGCTCCGTAGGTTTCAACCAATCCCATGGAACGGGTAACGGAGGACGCGAACTGGACAGCCATCGGAAAAACGATAAACCAGCTGAAGGCCAGCCCGATGAGAAATAACAGAAACGCGAAAGGGATGAGCCAAGGAACCGATTTACGCTCCTTCAAAGTCAAAGCCGGCTTAACAAACAGCCATACCTGGAGCAATATGAACGGAACGCAGGCGCCTACGCCTATCACAACTCCAGTTTGCACGTAGAGCTGCAGCGCGTCAAATGGCGAGAAGGCATTCCATAGGACCGGCTGGCCAGGCGAATAGGATAGCTGCAAATAGGCCAGGACGGGGCGGACCAGCGCAATGCCGCCGCATAAAGCAAAGGCAAACATAACGAGCACATAAATGATTCTTCTGCGAAGCTCGGTTAAATGATCGATGAGACTCGGTTGAGCCTGCATGGCGTAAGCCCTCCTAACCATTCGCGGCGGAGCCGGTCCGATGCTTCTTGGCGCTGTACCTGATCTCCGCCGTCATCCATCCGGTTTCCATTTGCTCGCTGATCTCGACCAGCTTCTCAATATCGCGGAACGAATATTTGCGAGTGCCTCCCATGGTTCGTTTAGGGCAAATAAGCTTGCGAATTTCATAGTAACGAATCCGTCTTTCCGATATTCCGGTAAGCTCGCTTACCATTCCGATATGCATGACTTGTTTATCCATAAACGACATGATGACAGCTCCTTTTACTTGGATTTGCCGTTACAAAAGACCGCTCCTTTCCTAAGTTATGTCATAAAAAATAACGCAAACTTGATGTGTACCTAATGATAATGTGGGAGAAAGGAGCTGTCATTAGATCATGAACCCAACGTTTTACAATCGGATTAGACGGATCGTACAACCGTAAATAAACTTCTATATATGGAATTATTTTCAGGAAAAAACCATGTTATATTATCTGACATACTTCAAGACATCCTGTATGGCATCTGCTATTGTGAAATCATCGCCAGTCGATCCCATCACTAAAAAAGAGGTGAGTGTTCATGCTGCAGAGCATTGGTTTGCCAGGGCTGATCATGATTTTAGTCGTTATTTTAATCGTATTCGGGCCCTCGAAGCTCCCCGAGCTCGGGAGGGCGGTCGGCCGTACGCTGCACGAGTTCAAAAGCTCCGCGCGAGAGCTCGTGACGGAGAGCAAGGACGAACAGGAAAGCAAAGGCAGCGCATAAGGGAAAGGCAGTTCCTTCAGCATTGAGGCTGGGGGAACTGCCTTTTTTGCAGGTTAATCGCTTCTTGAATAAAAGAAATGCATGGCGCCTGTTGTTCGATTGTTTAATGGGTTAATTTGTAAATCATGGGAACTGCTCGTTCCTATTTAATGAAAAGTCTGTTATTCTACAAAAGTATGGAATTATGGATGAAGGAGCGTGCCGCTATCAAGCCGGTTACTGTCTATGATATTGCTAGGGAAGCTAACGTCTCGGTAGCTACGGTGTCGCGCGTAATCAATAACACGGCGCCGGTTAAAAAATCGACGAGAGAACGTGTGCTGGAGCTGATAACGAAGCATCAGTTTCAGCCGAATGCGCTGGCGAGAAGCCTGTTCAAGAAAGAAACAGGGATGATTGGGGTCATTTTGCCGGATATTACAAATCCTTTTTTTCCGGAAGTGTTGGCGGGTCTTGACCAGGAGGCGCGCAGCAAAGGATATACGTTTTTTCTCTGCGATACGGTATCGACGAATGGCGATTCAGAAGCGCAATATGTGCGGGAATCGCAATATTTGAGCATTCTTATGGAGAAGCAGGTAGACGGCATCGTGATGATTGGCGGAAGAATCAATCTGACAAAGCCGAGCAAGGAGCTGGTCGGCGAAGTAGTTGAAGCAAGCAAGCGGGTACCGCTGCTGCTCATAAACGGGAACTTGCCGGGCGAGGGGATGACCCGCGTATATGCCGATGAGCTTGAAGGGGCAGAGCTTGCGACGCAGCATCTCATCGATCTTGGGCATCGTCATATCGCTTTCGCTGGAGGATACAAGCATATGTCCAACACGACCCAGCGCATTCGGGGTTTTGTCAAAACCATGGAGAAGAACGGACTAAGGATCCGCAAAGAATGGATACTTAACGGAGGCTTTTCCGTAGAGAGCGGGAAGCGGTTCATGAACCAGCTGCTTGAGCTGCCGGAGCGTCCAACGGCTATTTTTTGCGCCAACGACCTCGTGGCTATCGGTGTGATGAAGACGGCCCATAAAGCAGGGATCCGCGTGCCGGAGGAGCTGTCGCTGATTGGCTTTGACGATATTCCTTACGCCTCCAACAGCATTCCGGAGCTGACGACGATTTCCTTGAAATGCTATGACGTTGGACGGAATGCAGCCGAGCTGCTCCATCAGATGATTACCAAAAACAAGGTGAGCAAAAACACGAAACTAAGGCCTGAGCTGATTGTCAGGGAGTCAACAGCCCCGCCGCAAGAAATGAATAACGCTTAAGAATTAGTTTTCAAAAAAAGATTGACAACGCTTACATTTGTGAATAGAATCAAGTTGTCAAAAGATTATATGGTGTCGCCGGTAAAAATGTAACCCGTTACATGTTCAGCTGGGCTTCTTCCTACAAAGCAGTAACCAAATCAATACACATCAAATTTCCGTGCAGAATTGCGTTCTGTTACACCGGTCATGAGAGTGTATTTATTTTTAACCAATAGTGTAACGGGTTTCATGAAACGGGTTACATATTTCGGGTTTTTACTTTTTTTGGTGGAGGTAATGACATGTTCATGGAGATTGAAGCCAGACCAGCCGTGCAATTTAATGCGGACGCCGTAAAAATTGGGGACAGCTCACATATCTTGCTATGCGCCTCCTTGTTTTATTTCCGTATTCCAAGAGCGCTTTGGAAGGAACGGATGGAGCAGGTCAAAGCATTCGGCTATAACAGCATCGATGTTTATTTTCCTTGGAACTACCATGAAAAAAGTGAAGGAATATGGGATTTTAGCGGCGAACGCGACATCTCGGCCTTCTTAACGGCGGCGGCGGAAACGGGCTTATACGTCGTTGCCAGACCGGGACCTTATATTTGTTCCGAATGGGATGGCGGCGCCTTGCCGGCTTATCTGCTGACAAAGGAGCTGAAGCTTCGCGATAACGATGAGGGCTTCCTCGGCTATGTTGCGAAATGGTTTGACCACATATTGCCTTTACTGAAGCAATACCAAGCAGGAGAGGGCGGAACGGTCATTGGCGTTCAGCTCGATAACGAGCTCGATTTCTACGATTGCCATGATCCGAAAGGGTATATTAGCGCATTGCGCGATATGGCTTTAAGCCACGGGATTACGGTTCCGCTGTTCGCTTGCGCGGGCCAAGGCGGCATCCTGCAAGCATCGGGGCTGGCCGGGAACGTTGTTCCGACCTGCAACTTTTATCCGGATAATCGTGACCCCGAATTCGAGCAGAAGGTGCTGCATTATAACGAAACCCTAGCGGGACTCGGGTATCCGCTGCTCGTAACGGAGACGAATCGGGCGCATTACCTGCTTCGTAGATTGCTTTCCTGCGGGGCGAAGCTGCTCGGTCCTTATCTGCAGGTGTCAGGCACGGATTTCGGGTTTACGAACGCCACGAACAATTGGGGCAAGCCGCTGGCGTTCATGACCTCGGATTATGATTTTGGCGGCATGATCTCGCCGGAGGGACATATTCGCGAGGAAGCCTATGAGGGCCGAATGCTCGGCAGGATGATTAAGGCTTACGGCGCTCCGCTCGCGGAGGCAGCCGCCGCAGACGGCCTTTCGTCCGCATGGGTCTTAACCGGTGACCGCGAACGAGTAGCAGGTCCCTACGCGCTGCAGCTTAACGGCGGCGGCAGCCTTCTGTTCGTAACCAATTTGGATGAGCGGGATAAAGGGATTGCCCTTAGGGCTGCCGATGAAGCGAATGCTCCGGCAAAAGGCGGATTTACGCTAAAGGCCGGACGGTCGCTGGCGCTTCCATGCCAGGTTCCGCTAAGCCTATGGGGCTTTGAGGGACTGCTCGAGCGTTCAACCGCAGAGCTGTTTCAGGCGGAACAATTAACCGGCGGGACCAACTTATTCTTCCACACGGAGGGAAGCGGAGAAATCATTGTACAGCTGGATCCGGATGCCGAGGTGGGAGCGGACCATGCCGCGGCCGAATGGTCGGAAGGACGGCTGACGTTAACGTTCGACGGCGAGGCAGACAGCTGTTGCCGAGTGCTTACAGCGGACGGGCGGGAGCTTAAGCTTTTTATAATGGATAGAATGAAAGCGCTTTATACGGAGGGGCTGGACGATAGCGGCGCGATTCATATAGGGAGCCCGCACAGTTACCCTGACATGCCGGAAGCAGCGGCAGCCGAATGGAAGCTCCGCGTTCTGGATGGCGGTGCAGCGCCAATGACCTTAAATAGGGACAGCGGCAAGGCAGCGATGGAGGAGCAGGCGGATTACTTGGAGCAAGCCGGCATTTACCGTGGGTTTGCCTGGTACGAAGCGGCAGTCAAGCTGCCGGAAGGCAGAGCGGTGCAAGGCTTTATCATCCGGAAAGGCAGCGATGTCGTATCGCTTTATGCAGGCAGCCAATATGCCGGTACGTTAACGCCTGGCGGGGGCAGCGCCTTCCTCCCGTTCAACAAAGAGCTGCAAGAAGACGGCAAGCTGCTGGCCCGGGTGGAAATTTGGGGACATTCGAACTTTGATGACGCGCGGCTTCCGGGACTTCGTCTTCATGCGATGAAGGGACTGCGGGGATTGACGGCAATCACGGAGTCGCGGGACCTCAGCGGCAGCTGGAGCGTATACCGCGCGGCAGAGCGGGAACTGCGCAGGGAACTTGCCGAGTCGCCCGATGACAGCATGTGGCCTCTCGTTAATTTTGGAGGCTGGCTGTCTCCGGACCATCCCGCATTCGAGTATTACCGGAAGCGCTTCCGGGCTTCTGCGGACGCGAGTTCGTGGACGCTGCATTTCAAGGGCATACAATCCCTTGCCCGTCTGTTCGTGGACGGCAAGGAGATTGGCGCCGTTCATCCGCTCGATCCTTATATCGATATTTCGGAGCATGTCACGGCGGGCGGGCAGGTCATGCTTACTGTATATGTAGAACGGGTGCTTGGTCTTCCTTCCGGGAAGGTTTACCTCTATGAAGGCCATGAGGCTGAGGGCTGGACGGTGAGCGCCGCGGAAGAGGCAGAGCTCTTCGAGCACGCAGAGAGTGTGCAGCTAGACGCTGCCGTGCAGGAATTTCCTGTTCTGCTTGCGCCGGGCGAGACGGCTTGGCTCTTTGCTTCCACGGTTAATTCGGGGGCTGAAGCGGGCTGGCGGGCAAAGGTTTCTGGGACGGGCATGAAATTAACCGTATTCCTGGAGGGACGGATCGTCGGACGAATTTGGCTGCCGAGCGATGCGAACAGGCCCGTGTTAACGGGCGGAAGTCCAGATTCCTTTTATTTGCCGGGAGCTTGGTATGAGGCGGGCAAGGGAAGCTTGGCGATCATGCTGGAAGCGGTAGACCGGGAGCAGCAGGGACGATTGGAATCGATTCAATTTATATCCGTCTAGTTAAGGACAGCGAGGGGGACTTAGGATGGAAACAACCATAGCCGAAAGGGAGCCGCAGAGGAAGCTTCAGCGAATGAGCGGAGGCAAGATGAAGCGCTTCTGGAACAACAAAACGCTTTTGCTCATGTGCTTGCCGGCCATTGCCTTTTTTGTTATCTTTGCGTATTTGCCGATGCCCGGCCTGTATCTGGCGTTTATTAACTACAATTACTCCGACGGTATTTTCAAAAGCCCGTTCGTCGCCTTCGATAACTTCCGTTTTCTCGTTATTAACGGCGATCTGTGGCGGCTTTCGTTCAATACGGTGGCCTACAATCTGGTATTCATTGTACTAGGGAACGTGCTGCAAATTTTCGTAGCCATACTTCTGAACGAGATCCGCCGCAAATGGTTCAAAAAAGTGACGCAGACGCTCATGTTTCTCCCGCATTTCATTTCGGCGGTGCTGATCGGTCTGATCGCCTACAACATTTTGAGCTACGATTACGGCATATTGAACACGATCCTGGAATCGCTCGGCATGGAGCCTGTCAAAACGTACTCCGATCCGAAAATATGGCCGTTCATTATCGTGCTGACCTTCCTATGGCAGTCAACCGGCTACGGGTCCATCGTCTATTTCGCCGCCATCATGGGCCTGGATAACGAGATTATCGAAGCATCGGAAATCGACGGCGCGAACGCGTTCCAGCGCATTATTTACATCGTGCTTCCGTGGCTGAAGCCAACCTTCATCATCCTGATGCTGTTCTCGCTCGGGGGCATTCTCAAAGGTAACTTCGGCTTGTTCTTCAACCTTGTGGGAGCCAACAATACGGCCCTGTATCCGACGACCGATATTATTGAAACGTATGTGTTCCGATCGCTGATGACGAACTTCAACTTCTCGATCGGCAGCGCAGTGAGTCTTTATCAATCCGTATTCGGATTTGTGGTCGTCTTGACCGCAAACTGGCTAGTGAAAAAGGCTTCGCCCGAAAACTCGTTATTTTAGGAGGTGCCAGTTATGGAAAACAGCGAAGAATCACGCAGCATCCGCACCGATATAAGCGGAGTCATCGTCAAGCTATTCGGATATCTGTTCATCTCGTTTTTTTCTCTATGCTGTCTATTGCCCTTCTTGCTCGTACTCGGCACATCGCTGACGGCGGAGGGGACAATCAAGAAATACGGCTTCAATTTTTGGCCGCGTGATTTTAGCACCTTTGCTTACAAAATCGTATTTGAGAATCCTGATCTCATTATCGGCTCTTACCTCGTTACCATGGGGATTACGATCGTAGGGACGGCCTTTGGGCTCTTCCTCGTGGCGATGACCGGCTACGCGCTGCAGCGTCCGGACTTTGGGTATCGGAACGGCATTTCCTTTTTCATTTATTTTACGACGCTGTTCTCCGGCGGGCTTGTTCCGTTTTACCTGCTCATGACGCAGTATTTGTCGCTCAAAGATAACTATTTGGCCGTGCTGCTGCCGGGACTGCTTAGTCCGTTTCTCATTATTATGATGAAAAGCTTCGTGCGCTCCATCCCGCATGCCATTACCGAATCCGCCAAAATCGACGGAGCGGGCGACTTTACGATTTTCCTAAAGTTGATTCTGCCTATGACGACGCCGGCTCTGGCTACAATCGGCCTGTTTATCGCGCTGGGGTATTGGAACGAATGGTATAATTCGATGCTGTTCCTCTCGCCGGATATGAAGTACCGTCCGCTCCAGCTATTCTTGTATAACGTGGTGACGAGCGCCGACTTTATCCGTAATTCCTCGGCCGCATCCAATGTGCAGCTGCGGGATATGCCGCTGGAGTCAATGAAGATGGCGACCGCCGTCGTGGCGACCGGACCTGTTATCCTGTTTTATCCGTTCGTACAGCGGTATTTCATTAAGGGAATTACGGTTGGCGCTGTAAAAGGCTGATGTGCCGAGGGCCGCTAAAAAGGCCGCTTCACATAACGGGCAATGCCCGATTTATGAAAACAAAGGGGAGAAGTGCGATGATGGGTTATAAGAAGGTTTCCGCCTTGCTGATTGCCATGATGATGATCTTCAGCCTTGCAGCTTGCTCAGGTAATAACGGGGAAAAAAACGAAGGCGGCAAAAACGCCGGGACAGGCAATAATGGCAGCACGAACGCTGCGAATGGAGAAAAAGGAGCGGATACGTCCAAGTTCGTTAAGATCAGCTACGTCGTGCTTGGCGATAAGCCGAAAAACGGACAGTTCGAGAAGGTTTTAGCTGAGGTTAACAAAAAAATGAAAGAAAAAATCAATGCCGAGCTCGAGTGGAAATGGGTCGAGTGGGCAGATTGGCAAACCAAATACAACCTGCTGCTGGCGTCCGGCGAAGCGGTTGACCTGATTACGATCGGGACGGACTGGCTGGACACTTGGGGCAATGCGCAGCGCGGCGCATTTATGAACCTGGATGATTTGCTGCCGGAATATGCGCCTCAGACATGGAGCTCTATTCCCGAGGAGGACTGGGCAGAGAGCAAGTATAACGGCAATATCGTGCTGATTCCGGAAAACGATTACACACAATGGGTTAACCACGGCTTCTTCTACCGCGGCGACTGGGCGAAGGAAGCGGGCATTACCGATCCGATCAAAGATTGGGAAGGCATCGGCCAATACCTTCAGTTCGTAAAAGATAACAAAGAAGGCGTCATTCCATGGGATGCCGTTGCATCAACAAGCACTTGGGGAGGTTATGCGCAGTCCTACACGGATCAGCTGGAGCTTCCGATCTCAACCGGTTATTTGCCGGTATTCACGACGAAATCCTATGATGAGAAATTTACGGTAGTTAGCCCGGTATTCGAAGACACGTTCTTGAATTTCGCTACGCTGATGAAGGATTGGGCGGATAAAGGCTACTGGCGCGAGGATGTGCTGAACAATAAGAACGATAACCGCTCCGCTTTGCGTGCCGGCTTGTCGGGCCTTGATCAGCATCATACCCAAACCTTCGGCGGCCTGCGCGTGCAGATGGATAAGGACCAACCGGGCTCCGAGCTGCAAATGTTCCCATTTAACCGCACGGGCGGCAACAATTTGACTGAGCTTTCCATCACGCATGGCGGAACGTCCGTCGGAGCGCACAGCAAGAACCCTGAACGTGCACTGATGGCTTATGATCTCATCCGCAATGACGAGGAAATTTATCACCTGATCAATTACGGTTTGGAAGGCGTTCAATACGAAGTGAAAGACGGCAAACGCACGCAGCCAGAAGGCTATGACGAAGCCAATGATAGTTTCTATGCTGACTTCTGGGGCGGCCGCGTCGATAAATTTGAAATCCCGAGCGTAACGACATGGGATCAGCTCGAAGAAACATTGTACGCGGAATACGACAAAATCAAAAAGCCTTATCCGTACGGCCAATTCGTGTTTGATAAAACACCGGTTGAGGCTGAACTGACAGCGATGACACAGGTAACGGGCGAGATGGGCCCTGCGATTACGTACGGCAAAGCAGGCGATCCGGCGCAGGCAGTTGAGCAATTCCGCAGCAAGCTGAAAACCGCTGGCTACGACAAAGTGCTTGCCGAGCTTCAGAAACAAATGGATGCCTACAAGAAGCTGATCGAAGGTTAATGGTTTGAGCGATGCAGCGCAAGGGGAGAGCTTCATGCACGATAGTGTGCGTCTCCGCTTGCGCTGTTTGGCGTTTAAGCCCACTTTGGTCAATTATAATCAAGTGGCGGCCTATGGTTGGTTAACCTCAGTAAAGTAGCGCTTTCAGCTGTAATGCTACAATAAACCTATGAAACGGTAAGCCAATCCTATTAAATTACGAAGGCGGCGAAGGCATGAATGTATCGAATATTGCTGTACAGCTGTACACATTGCGGGACTACTGCAAGACGGAAGCGGATTTGGAGCAGTCGCTGCGCAAGGTGAAGGAGATAGGTTATCAAGCGGTGCAGGTATCCGGCATCGGCCCCATTGCTCCGGAGAAAGTAAAAGAATTAGCGGATGCGGCGGGACTTCGGATCTGCGCGACGCATGTCAGCCTGGATTCGCTGGTTAATGATTTTGATAACACGGTTAAGAAGCATAAGCTTTGGGATTGCAAATATGTTGGGCTTGGAAGCCTGCCGGACGAGAACCGCGGCAGCGCGGAGGGTTATTTAAGCTTTGCCAAGACGGCAACGGAGATCGGGCAAAAGCTCAAGGAGCATGATTTGCAATTTATTTATCATAATCATCAGTTCGAATACCAAAAGTTCGAGGGCAGGACCGGCATGGCTATTTTGCAGGAGGAAACGGATCCGGCAGCCGTAGGCTTCGAGCTCGATACCTACTGGGTGCATGTCGGCGGGGTAAATCCGGTAGATGCTATCCAACAGGTGAACGGCCGTATGGGGGTTGTCCATCTCAAGGATTTGGAAATCGTGGATTACCAGCAGGTATTCGCGGAGATCGGCGAAGGTAACTTGAATTTCAAAGCAATCATTGCCGCATGCCGGGAAATAGGCGTGGAATGGTACGTTGTGGAGCAGGACGTATGCAGGCGAGATCCGTTTGAAAGCTTGGCGGTCAGTTTCCGCAATTTACAGCAATATCTATAACCGAAGCGGCAGGAGCGGCTCGGTCATTGGGAAAAGTCAGATGCAGTCTTGCGTCTGGCTTTTTTTCTATCCATAAACATTTATACGGTTTTACTAGTCATTGTGCTAACCGCTTACGCTTGGCGCTGCTCGAACTAAACCAATATTCCCAAAAAATACTTGACAATAAGTATTAATTCCATTATCTTTAATTTAAGATATTTAAATTAGAGATAATAACCGCGCTGGCAGCCAAGTCGATTGACCTGGATTCCAAGCGCGATCACTGAGAGGAGCCCGTGAACCAATGCATGAGAAAAAGGTAACCTGGCTGGAGCTGTTTTATGATTTATTATTTGTTGCTGCGATCTCGAAAGCCACGCATGTTTTATTGCATGTCGAGCATGGAACCATTTCGGTGGAGCATCTGTCCAAATTCGTTCTCATTTTCATTCCGATCTGGTGGGCGTGGGTCGGGCAAACGGTATATAATAATCGTTTTGGCCGTGACCTTTCTTCGCATCGGGTATTCATGATCCTTCAATTGTTTTTTGTATTAATTATGACAGCCAGCTTAAACGTGGACTTTGATGCTTATTATATTCCTTTCTTTGTCGGGTATATCGGCTCCCGGGTGTTAACTGCCGTGCAGTATGTGATTACGCAAAAAGTAGAAGTAGGGGGCAGAAGGGACACTGCGCGTTTCTTTGGAACCTATTTCTGGCTCGGCATTGCCATTTCGGCTTTCTCACTCTTCTTTGATTCGTGGATTCGCTATGCCATTTTGTATGCGGGCATTGCCGTTGATATCCTCGTTCCCTTGATCGGGCGAAAGCATTTGGTAAAAACGCCTGTGCATACGGCTCATCTATTAGAGAGATTCGCTCTCTTTACATTGATTTTGCTTGGCGAATCCGTAATCAGCATGCTTTCCGTGCTGCAGTCCGATGAATTAACGGTGTCCTCCATTTTGTTTGCTGCAATGGCTTTCGTATTAGTAATCGGAATCTGGTGGCAGTATTTCGAGAACGTGGAGAAGAATGTGGACAAAGCGAAGCGGACGGCAGGGCAGACCATTATGTACGGGCATCTGTTCATCTATTTATCGCTTAGCATGATTGCGGCTTCCATTCAGCTCTTGTTTCTGAACCAGCTCGAATATTTCTTTATGCTTGGCTTTATTTTCGGATCCGTGCTTTTATATTTCGGGTCGGTTATGTTCGTCCTGTATGCCTACCGCTTCGAGCATCTTAGGCCAAAGCTCAGCGTTATTCTTTCGCTATTGGGATTGTTGGGCGCGTTGTTTGCTTTAGATTTATTCATCACGGCCTCTCCTCATGTCATTCTGGGCGAAATCATGCTTTTCTTTATCGTCTTTGCCAAAGCAACGCACCGATAAGGGGACAGCCATTGTTTTCCAAGGAAAAGGAGGATATATGCTCTGAAAACGTTTATAATTTGAAGAAACATATCATAGAAACGAGGAACGATAAGGATGAAGATTGGCGTGATTTGCGATGATTATTGGCACCCGGGAACGCTCATAAAAGCAGGATTGGAGCCTCTAAGCGAGCTTGGCTTTAGCTTTCAATATATCCATCATGCGTCCGAGTGGTCGCCAGCATGGATGGAGCAGCAGGATGCTGTAGTGCTTGCCAAATCAAATCAAATTTCGGCCTCGGATAAAACGCCATGGCTGACAGAGGAAATCCAGCAGCAGTTCCGGCGCTATGTCGAGGGCGGGAAGGGACTGCTCGTTCTGCATGCCGGAACGGTGGGCTACCGGGATCAGCCCATATTCTTCGAGCTTGTTGGGGGCGTATTCCAGCATCATCCGGAGGCTTGTCCCGTGAAGATTGCTTATACGGATAAAGCGTTTGGCCTCGCGGAAGTGCAGGAAGGTTTCTCCGTGCATGACGAGCATTATTTTATGGAGGTTACGGATGAACGCATTCAAGTATTCATGACTTCCGGGTCGGAGCACGGCACGCAGCCGGCGGGGTGGCGGAGAGAGCAGGGCAAAGGCCGGGTATGCGTGCTTACGCCAGGACATTTTCTGCCTGTACTGCAGCAGCAGGAATACCAAGCAGCCATACAGAATGCGCTCCATTGGGTCGGCAAGGCTTAATATGAATTCGCTTTCTTGCTTTGTTCAACTGTATAATTAAGGATAAAGATATGTTAAACTGCATTATTTTATTATTTTATTCTGAGGAGTGAATGGAGTAATGTCTCTACAAACGGTTAAATGGGGAATTTTGGGCCCAGGCTGGATTTCATCGAAATTTGCTAAAGACTTGGCTTTTGCTAAAGGCGCCGAGCTCATTGCGGTAGGCGGAAGAAGCTTGGAGAAGTCTGAACGTTTTGCCAAAGAGTTCAACATTCCCCGTGCGTACGGCAGCGTAGATGAGCTGGCCCAAGACGCAGATGTCGATATTGTATATGTAGGAACCTTGCATCCGATACATAAAGAAAATGTGCTTGCTTTATTGCGCGCCGGCAAAGCCGTGCTTTGCGAGAAGCCGTTCACGATGAACGCGGCTGAAGCGAAGGAAATCATTGATTTGGCCAGGGAGAAAAAGGTCTTCCTTATGGAAGCGATGTGGACGCGGTTTTTGCCGCCGATCCGCAAAATAATGGAATGGATCGCGGCGGATAAAATTGGCGAGGTGCGATTGGTCAAAGCCGACTTCGGCTTCGATATCGGATGGGCGCCGGAGAGCCGGCTGCTTGATCCTGCGCTTGGCGGCGGGGCGCTTCTGGATGCGGGAATTTATCCGGTCTCCTTTGCTTCCTTAATCTATGGCGAGGCTCCAACAAAAATAATGAGCAGTGCCCGAATTGGCGAAACAGGCGTGGACGAGCAATTTTCGCTGTTATTTGAATATGAAGGCGGACGTGCCGCGGCGCTGAATGGAGCGGTCCAGCTCGGGATGGTCAGCGATGCCTACATTTACGGGACAAAAGGGTATATACATGCTCCGAACTTCTTGTTTGGCAAATCGGCCAGCCTTCACGTGAAGAATACGGATGCCGAATCCTACGTGGATGACCGCGAAGCCGAGGGTTATGCATTCGAAGCCGAAGAAGCGATGAATGCGCTGCGCGAGGGCAGGCTGGAAAGCTCCGTTATTCCATTAGATGAGACGCTTGCGATTATGACTACGCTCGATACCATCAGAAAGCAGTGGGGCTTGCGTTATCCTGCTGACCAATAAGGGATATAATCCGAAATAAATAGGAGCTGTCTTCCAGGGTGAAACACCTTGGAAGACAGCTCCTATTCGATTTGCAGTAATAGGTAAGTAGAAAAAGAGACGAATTCCCATACTTGCTAATCTTAAGTATTCTATGTAATAAAATAGGAAACAATTACTACTGAAATTTCTCTTTATATTTATTCTTTTTTCCTATTTAATAGAAGGAGGAGAATAATCAAACGGATTCGCGGTTAATCACCGCCTCCGCCGCAGCCCGAATCTCCTCCGCTGTCGCAGCCGCTATCTCCAGCTGACGAATCACCGCCGTGATGACTGTTTCTTTTGCGGTCACCAGGTGTTGTAATCGCTTTTATGACGGCTAAAATGATGAAAAGGATAAGAATGACGAAGACGATAGCTCCCATTGTGCTTTCCTCCCATTCTGATTGATTACCCACATCATAGCAGGGAATTATTAAGGGTGTGTAAAGTATTTAGGGAATATTCTGAAAATTTAGAAATATACTATAAGTAGTGAATCGCTAGATTGTCTAAGCTTTTCTTCATATTATTCTCATGAAAGATTAAGGTTCGTGATTTATAATCGAAATAAGGGAGTGATGGGAATGACCTCTTCTTACTTCAATGAATGGCTGGATGAATATAATGATTATATGCGACTGTACATGCTTTTTGGCGATGAGTACTATTTAGTGCATGCAAGAGAAACCTTAACCGCCTTAAAAGAAATCATTGCAAGGGCTGAGCGCCATAAAAGCATCGTATGTAAAATAATGAGTAATACGGTTCATGCTTATTGAGAGTCTATGTTGAACATAAGCAAAAGTTTCCAGGATCCTGCATGTGATTAAAACTAACGAGCGCTTAGTTTTAATCACATGCAGGATCCTTTTTTGGCTGCGCCTGTGCATCGAAACCAGAGGCGCCAAGCAGCGCTTACGGGGGAGTATTTCAAATTTAAAAGCCGTCTTAAGAATCCAAGCGTTAGTTTAATGGTATACTGATAAATAATGATTGCGAGGAATAAGATTCTGATAGATGCTTCGACTGCATTTTATGAAGTTTAACTCGGATAGAAGACATGATGGAGTGATGATATGAGCAGTGCAAAGGGCAAGGGCGGAACGGGAAGAGGAACGGATAAAAAGGGCTGGAACCGCTGGCAGGCCGGAGAAAAGAAGAAATTAGCGAAAAAGGTATTTGGCCGAAACCAAGGCGCTAAAGGCGCTGAGGGAGAGAAAGGCAAAGCCGAAGCGGGCGGCACGCCAAACGCGAGAAGCGCAAACATGACGAAAGGCAGCACTGCATTTAAAGGCGGCAGCGCAGCCAAAGGCCGAAATACGACGAAATAGAGGATAAGCCTCGATGGTCGGAGTAAATGAGAAAGCCCGCATTTCGCTGAAAGGCGAAGCGTACGGGCTTTTTTTTGTTTTCGGGTGAAAAACGGCGATTGGCTATTCCATTATGCTGTCTATCGATTAAAATAAAAATAACGCTTTCAAGAGCGAGAGCATGGCCTATTCTTATTCGATATTCATAGGAGGTAGTCGAAATGCCGTTAGTTGACATGTCTTTGGAGCAATTAAGAAGCTATGAGGGAATAAGTCCGCGCCCAGCTGACTTCGATGCGTACTGGGAGAGGGCGCTTGCCGAGATGAAAACGGTAGATCCGCAAATCGAGCTGGTGCCGAGCAGCTTTCAGGTACCGTATGCGGAGTGCTTCGATTTATACTTCACGGGAGTACGAGGCGCGCGGATCCACGCAAAATACATAAAGCCCAAAAACGTTACGGAGCCGCATCCTGCCGTTTTGCAATTTCACGGGTACTCGGGCCATTCCGGCCAGTGGCAGGATAAGCTGGGGTATGCCGCTCTCGGATACTCCTTCTTTTCATTGGATTGCCGAGGTCAGGGGGGCTCCTCGGAGGACACCGGCGGTGTCAAAGGAACGACGCAGCAAGGACATATTATTCGCGGTTTGAATGATCATCCCGACCAGCTGTTATTCCGCCATATCTTCCTCGATACCGCGCAGCTTGCAGGCATTGCCATGCAGATGCCCGAGGTTGATCCGGAGCGCGTGATGGCGATGGGCGGCTCACAGGGCGGAGCCCTGACGCTGGCCTGCGCGGCGCTTGAACCAAGAATTAAGAAGCTCGCGCCTGTTTTTCCATTTTTGAGCGACTATCGCCGCGTATGGCAAATGGATTTGGCTAAGGATGCTTACGCGGAGCTGCGTACCTTCTTCCGGCATTTCGATCCGCAGCATAAGCGGGAAGATGAGATTTTTACGAAGCTGGGTTATATCGACATTCAGTTTTTGGCATCGCGTATTCGCGGAGAGGTTTTGTTTGCAACGGGCTTAATGGATACTATCTGCCCGCCATCCACGCAGTTTGCGGTTTACAATAAAATAACGGCTGCGAAGCGCATGGAGATTTATCCGGATTTCGGGCATGAGGATTTGCCTGGTTTTTCAGACATGACGATGCAGTTTTTCTTGAAGGATTAAGCGGTTGTCATAGCGGAAACGAATAGATGCGTGAAAAGAAGGACGATTAAGCAGAGATAGTTTCTGTTTCATCGTTCTTTTTCTTGTCCGATTAGGAGAAAAGTCGTATCATGCGTCGAATTTCGACAGTTTTCTTGGGTCTGCAATACTAGAGAATATCGGATAATTGATTGTCCTGTCGATATATAAGCACTATAATGGTCTTACAGCATGGATAAAAATGTGAAACGCAAAACTGATCCTATTAACTGCAAAGTGGTGACTCACGCTGGCGCTGACCCGTTACAAGAATAATCTATCATGGAATCGTTGGGTTCTCTACTTTTATTGGCTGCTTTCCATTCTTGTTCTGGTATTAGCCGAAAGCATACATCTTATCACATTCGGGTCGGAGGTTTGGACGGAAGGCCCGTTAGTTCCTTCGGGGTATTTGAAGGCTGCTGCCTATTTGGTTGTCTCTCTCTTGTTGGCTGAAGGTTTATTCCGCTTTATGAAACAGTATTTCGATTATGTGCTAATAACGATGGGCTACGTGTTTGCGCTGGTGATTATGTTTGCCTTCGGAAAAGATATTCAAGGACTTTATATGAGTCTCGAGATTCCAATCATTGTTTCTTTGTTTTATTTCAGCAAGCGGCGTTTACGGTTCGTGATGCTGCTCACCCTCGGAAGTTATTTCGCGCTTCTGGCCTGTGTGGATACGCTAAGGGATCAAGTCAACCGATATGATTTAATAGCGGTAACCGGCATGATTATCGGAAGCGGTGTCATTGGGCTTGCCATTTTGAAACGAGGGAATGAACTGCAGCAATCGCTGGAGCGGGCCGTAAGCTCCGAGATCGACGCGTTCGTAGATTCCGTTGCCACCCAAAATGCCTCCAAATACGATCACTTAACGAATCTTTATAACCATATTACTTACCAGGAATACTTAACCGCGCTTACGGGCCAGCATGATGCATATGATATGCCGCTGCAGCTCGCCGCACTTGATATCGATAATTTTAAAGGCATCAACGATCGATTCGGTCATCATGTCGGGGACATCGTACTGCAAGAGACGGCTTTGCTTCTAAAGTCATCGATTTCCAGCGAAGATGTGGCCGCCAGGTATGGCGGGGAAGAGTTTGTCTTGTTATTGACGGGAAAAACGATCAAGCAGAGCCATGAGTTGTTAGAGCAAATCCGGGAGCGCCTCGCATCGACCGTCTTTCCGGAGCTTGATCATCAAAGCGTGACGATCAGCATCGGAATGGCGGATTATACTAAAGGGCTTGGCAAAGAAACCTTGTTTAAGCAGGCAGACGGTTATTTGTACGAAGCGAAGCGTGCCGGCAAAAACCAGGTCGTTTCACCGCTTGGAAGGAGGGCTTCGAGTGCTCCGGAAATTATTCAATGCTCCTGAACATCTCTCAAGCTGGAACAAGCTAATGAGACGGACTTATTGGGGGATCAGCCTCGTATCCGCACTAGCGGTTTTGACGACATGGGCCATGGTGGCGAACGACCAGTCCATCGATACGAAGCCATTTTTTGAGAAGCAGGTGGTGATTAGGAATAGTCTGATTCTCGGGATCCTGCTTACCGCCGAACTCATATACCGATTAAAAAGCAGGCTGCAGGATTACATCATTATTACGCTGGGATCCTGCTTTGGCGCGATTACGCTCGGCTTATCCTCACCGGAGGTTCAGGGTACGCAGATCGTGATGATATTACCGATCCTTGTATCGATTTTACACTTTAACTATGGCAAGGTTTTATTCTCCTGCTTTAGTACGATGATAACCTATCTGATCGTTCTAAACCTTGTGCCGGAATACCGCTACGGGGTTCCCATCTACCAAAAGGCCGTAGGCTTTTCCTTCCTCATCGTCGTCACGCTTGCCGCGCTCGGTATCGTAAACCGTGGGCTGCAAATGATGAAGGACGAGAAGAATGCTCTCCGCAACGAGAAGAAGCATCGCATAATGCAGCAAGCTGTCCAAGAAGCATCGAGCATGGATGCTCTTACCGGGTTAGCTAACCATAAGACATTCCAAGAACAGCTGCGGACCAGTCTTGCCGATGAAGAGGGACGTCCGCTGCATCTTGCGATTATTGATATTGATAATTTCAAATCGGTTAACGATACATATGGCCACGCAGTCGGGGATACCGTACTTCGCAAAGTAGGAAAGCTGGTAAGGGGCTGCACGCAGGAGGGCGGCTCGCCATCGCGCTATGGCGGAGAGGAATTTACGGTTATTTTCACGAGAATGAACGCCAAAGCGGTGGTGGAATGCCTAGAACGGCTGCTCGCCGAAACCGAACAGCTGCAGTTCCCGGAGATGGAAGGCCGTAAAGTAACCATAAGCATAGGCTGCCATACGCACCAAGATAACGAGTCCCGCGATGTTCTATTTCAATTAGCGGATGAGGCGCTTTATTCGGCCAAACGCAACGGTAAAAATAGGATTTCCTGGTGAGAGCGACTATCCTTTTTCATTTATACAAGCGAGGTGGCAACATGATATGAGCGATAATCTATCCATACTGCTTCTGCTATTGTTTATCTTGCCAGTCGTGTATATGATTGACACTTCGTTAGTTATTATTAGGCGAAATGCGAAGCATGCCGAGAATCGCCTTGCCTCGCTAACGACCTGCATGCTCGCGCTCATGATTTTCTTTCAATATCTACTGCAGCTGTTATCCGCAGAGTACACCCTGACGATTGCTGCCTATCTGGTTTATCCGGCGTCTATCGCTTCTGCGGGAGTCAGCCTTTGGTTCCATCTCACGGCAGCGAGAAGCTATCACCGATTCTCCGAGGCAAGGAGTATAGGCATTGCTTTCGCTCCGCTGTTCCTTTATTTTCTCTTTCTATTCCTAAAAGGAGAATCGTTTTTGTTTCTAGGCGTGCGAACGCAGGAGCTGTGGAAGCAGGCTGTTTTTGCCCCGGCCATGTATTTTATGTATGGTTTTTTGGCCTTGTTCACCATTTTGAATGTGATCATTTGTCTGACAGCCGCCAAAAAAGCGAAAAGCGTCGCTGAGCGCAAAAAGTGGATGGTGCTGTTTAAAGCGGATTTGTATTACCAGCTGGCGACGATCTTTGTGCTGGTCCTGGTTTTTGTGCTCTCTTCCTATCTATATATTCCGGATTCGATTGTTTTTTTGGCGACGATTATTTGGGGGATATCGCTCCGTATCTATATGAAATATGATATTTTGCCTTCCGCGAAAAAAAAGTATGAGCTGCTTTATCAATTCTCTCCGACAGCCATTATAATGCTTGATAAAAATATGATGATTAAGGAAGCTAACCCCGGTGCGCTCCAAGTACTTGGCTGCCAGCGGGAGGATGAGGTCCACAACCGGGCATTTTCCGAGTTTATCGTCTTAGGCGAGCGTGACAGCCTCAAGAAGGCTTACGCATCGTCCTTTCCAAAGTCGGCCTGGCGCAACCGCGAGCTGACGATTATGAATCGGCAGGGGCAGAAACGCAACATTCTGATCGATACGGAGAGCATGGCCGAAGGCGAGGAATTATTTGTGCTTGCGGTTATACGGGACATTACGCAGCAGAAAGAAGAAGCGCGTCTCGTTCATTTTTTGGCACATCACGATACGTTGACTAAGCTGCCTAACCGCTTCCATTTCAATAAAGAGCTGGAAGCTTCGTTAGAAGAGGTGAAATCATCAAAGGCGTTGCTGGGCGTCATGCTCATTGATTTGGACCGCTTTAAGCTGATTAACGACACGCTCGGCCATCAATATGGGGACGAGGCTTTGAATGAGATTGCCGCGCGTCTGCAAAACACGGTGGATGAGCGGCATCTGGTAGCCCGTCTTGGCGGCGATGAATTTATTATTTTGATCAAGAAAGCGGATGAATATGATGAAATCGTCTCGCTGGCGGAAAATATCCATCAAGCCTTTCAGCTGCCGATCACGCTGCAAGGACAAGATTTTTATTTGGGCGGAAGCATCGGAATAAGCGTTCATCCCTTCGATGACGACAGCTCTGACGGCCTTATCAAGCGCGCGGACATCGCGATGTACAATGCGAAGCACAGCGGGGGCAACCAATACCGTCTGTATACGAATGAGATGATCGCGTTGGTGCAGCGGGATGTGAGGCTGGAGAAGCATCTTCGCCAAGCCTTGAAGCGCAAGGAGTTCGTACTCTATTATCAGCCGCAGGTCGATTTGGCTACGGGGCGTTTAATCGGGGCGGAAGCGCTCATTCGCTGGCAATCGACTGAGCTTGGCATGGTGCATCCCGGCGAATTTATTACCCTTGCGGAGCAGACGGGATTAATCAATGAAATCGGGCAATGGGTCATTGCGGAGGCCTGCCAGCAAGGGAGGCTTTGGCAGGAGCAAGGCTGGGATGATTTTATGCTGTCGGTCAATGTCTCTTCCAGACAGTTCATGCAGCCGGATTTCGTGAACAAGGTACAGGATATTTTACGTTCAAGCGGCTTGGTGCCCGATCGGTTATGCTTGGAAATCACCGAGAGTATGGTCGTCAACAATTTGAATGTGGCTAGAAAGATGCTGGATGAGCTTGTTGCGTTAGGCATTCACATCGCCATTGACGATTTTGGAACGGGGTATTCCTCGTTGAGCGTTTTAAGACAGCTGCCTATCGCAATCATAAAAATCGACCGTTCTTTTATAAATGACATGGATGCTTATCAAGGCGGGCTTTCGATCGTGAAGACGATTGTATCCATGGGGCATGACCTGCGGAAGCAGGTCGTGGCCGAAGGCGTGGAGACGCTGGACCAATGGGAGCAGCTGAAGCGTCTGGGCTGCGACAAGGCGCAGGGCTTTTATTATCACAAACCGCTCCCGCTGACCGAATTTAATACATTGCTTACATTTCATATAAAGAAGTAACAGGGATAAATATCAACGAACACAGGCGGAATGCTCTGGAGTGTGAACGCTAAAATGCCCCTTGAGCAGCCTGCTCAAGGGGCATTTGCGTCATGGTTATATAAGCAGCCCCAGCCAATCCTCTTCCGTTACCGTGCCGAAATAAAACGGCAAATCAATTCCGGCGATGAGCTGCTTCAGCGCGGAGGCTTCATAACGTGTGCCGATGAGCTTACTCGCAACCTCACTGCTGTCGCCTCGTCCGAAGAAATCGCCGTAAATGACGGCGCCAGCGATCAGCCCTTCTTCCACCTGAAGACGGACATCAAACGTTCCCGCGCCCTCGATCCGCTTTTTCTGCTGCACGTTAAAGGCAGGCGACCGGCCAAAGTTCCATTCCCAGCTGCGGTAGCGCTCATCTGCAAGCTTCCGTACCTTTACCCAGTCTTCAGCGGTGAGCTCATAGAACGGAATTTGTTCCGCCTGGCCGAAGATGGACTGAAGCAGCTTTTCCCGAAACTGCTCGATAGTCAGGGGCTCCTTCAAAAACTCCGCGATATTCGCTACGCGGCTGCGGATGGACTTCGTTGATTTAGACACGTACTTCTCTGCGTTAACCTTGAGCGCGGAGACGACGTTCTCGATTTCGGAATCAAACAGCAGCGTTCCGTGGCTGAACATCTTGCCCCGCGTCGAGAACTGCGCGTTGCCGGATATTTTTCGCTCGCCGACCTGAAGATCGTTGCGGCCAGTCATTTCGGCGGCGACGCCGAGCTCTTGGAGCGCGCGGACCACAGGCTCGGTGAACTTCTTGAAGTTATGAAAGGACTTTCCGTCGTCCTTCCTAATAAAGCTGAAATTCAAATTGCCTAAATCATGATAAACGGCACCGCCCCCCGACAGCCGGCGAACGACGTGAATGCCGTTTTTCTCCACGTAATCCGAATTAATTTCTTCTACGGTGTTCTGGTTTTTGCCGATAATGATAGACGGCTCATTAATATAGAAGAGCAGGTAATCATCGTTGTCAGGCAATGAACGCAATATATATTCCTCTAAAGCCAAATTAAGCGACGGATCGGTAATGCCGTTATTGCTTACAAAGCGCATGGTCGTGTTCCTCCTATGTGAAAGCTCATAAGGGCATTATACCTGCACGGGAAGCAGACTTTCAAACCAAGGGAAAAAGCGTTCGACCGAATGATTGCGCAGGAATGCTAAATGGTCATCGTTATGAACGCGGCGGCTCTATGCAGCGGCCGAAATAATTCGTATAATCTGAAGAGACAAAAGCTTAATGCAGAGGTGAAAACGGTGGAAGCTAAATATTGCATGGCATGCGGTCATGAGCTTGAAACCCGCGATGTCGACGGAACGATGAGAAGAGCATGCACGAGCTGCAGCTTCGTTCATTGGGGCAACTATAGTATCGGAGTGGGAGCGCTCGTCGTTAAGGATGGCAAAATCTTGCTCGTTCGCAGAGCCCAGGAGCCGGGAAAAGGGAAATGGACCAATCCGGGCGGGTACATCGAACAGCTTGAACCGATTCAAGATACGGTGCAAAGAGAGGTATTCGAAGAATGCGGCGTGCAGGCGATCGTCAAAAACATAGTCGCTTTGCGCGATCAGCCTAGAAGCATACATAATCTTTATGTGGCATTTGAGATGGAATATGTGGGCGGAGAGCCTGTTCCGGATCAGGTAGAGGTCGATGCCGCCGGCTTTTTTTCCTTGGAGGAGCTTGAGTCCATGGACGTCGCCAGCTTTACGCAGTGGCTCGTGGATGTCGCATTTCATGGACGGTCGGAAGGCCTGCGGGTAGACACGGACCCTGTTGTTCCGCTTGCTGGCTATGGACTGTTTCGAATATAACAAGAACGGCTAAATGCGTGAGACCTCCCATATGGAAGGTCTCTTTTCTTTAAATATAAGAAAGTATAAATTTTAAACTTATACGATGCTCATATTTCACCGCGAAACGAGCTTTTGCCGCGACGGACGGCACAGCCGTTTACGCTTGAATTAAAAGATCCAGTGTACCCAAAAGGACAATACGACTAACGTAAAAACAAGCGTAAGGGGAATAACGAATGCCGTTACCTTTATATATTGGCCCCAGGTGATTTGAACGCCTGCTTTCCGCACGATATGCATCCACATCAAGGTGGCGAGCGTGCCGATCGGCAGCAGGAGCGAACCGATATCACTGCCAATAACACTGGCTAGGTAAGCGATTTTCAAAGTTAAAGGATCAAGGCCCATGCTCATGAGAGTCAGTGTTCCGACCATGAGGGCGGGATGGTTGTTGAATAGATTGGACAGAAAGCTTAGCAGTATCCCCATTAATACGCTGGCATGCAGGAGGCTGCCTGAGACGAGAGGCTGCATGAGTCGAATGAGCCAATCCGTTAGGCCGATGTTGTTAAGGCCGTAAATAATGACATACATGCTAAAGGCGAATATTAAAATATACCAGGGTGTTTTTTTGAGCATATCGGCAGGTGAAATTTTCAAGTAGATCCAGCGCCAGCCGAGCAGAAGGGCAGATCCGATGACAGCCATGGCAGGAACGGAGAAGTGGACATACGAAGCGATAAACAGGCTGATGCGGACGCAGAAAACGAAGATAAGAATATTAATCATAAAACGATTGCGGTTTTCCTGGGAGACCGGCTGCTGCAGCGGATGGCTTCCCGGCATAAGGCTCCACCGGGCGACAGGGGGCAGTTTTTTCGGGAGCGTGCGATAGAAGGTTATAAATAGCAGGAGCGACAAGAGAAGGAGCCCGAGCGAAGCCGGTACGAACATCATGGCGGTATGCATGTAGAGATCCATGTGAACGATTTTTAAAGCGATGAGATTGACGATATTACTCACGCCGATAGGCGCGCTGGAAGCCGTAGCAATTAATGCGCCGGATAACAGATAAGGTATTTTTTGATTGTTTTTGAGGCCCATATTTTTTAGCAGCAATAATAGGATCGGCGTCGTAATTAAGATGCTTCCGTCGTTGTTGACAAAGAGCGTCATTAGAAAACAAAACAGGTTCGTCAGCCAAAACAGGCGGATACCGGAGCCTTGGGCTTTTTTGGTGAGCAGCTCGGCCGCCCAATAGAAGAATCCAAAGCTTTCGAGGACGATGGCCATGACGATGGTGGCGATAATGGTGACAGCGGCGCCGCTTATCGTTTCCGTAATTTGGCCGAGATCCTGCAGCGAGACACTGCCGCTGAGGATTACGATGGCAGCGCCAATCGTAGCGGGTATCGCCTCATTGACATGCGGTCGCCAAAAGATAAAACTGAGCGTGAACAGAAATGCGCAGATGGTCACTATGATCGTTAGATCTTGCATGATTTAACCTCTTTTCAAGGATGGGGCTCTTTTTGTTTGTTATGCACAGCACTCCTTTTCTAAAGTGAGCTTAAGGCTATTCGGCAGGCTATCAGCCTTAAGTGAAAGCGGCCTCCTCCCTCTTAAAATTTAATAGCTTCGTAATGTAAGTATACGTACGAGATAGAGCATACGTACTGGCTAATGTCCCTATTTCTATTAAAATCTGCTAGTGTCAATTGAAGATGAATGTCTCCTAATGATAGATACCGACAATGGACAGGCGCCTATGGCAAAGCCTCCGAACGACAGTCGTCCGGAGGCTTTTTATTCGTTTTTCCTTACGCGTTTAAAATATTGCGTAGGGGAGATGCCGGCATATTTTTTGAATAATTTGCTGAAATGGTAGGGATCGTCGACGCCGATTAAATAGCCGATCTCGCCTATGCCAAGCGGTGTTGTCTCGATCAGCTCCTTCGCTTGGTTTATGCGTACCATATTGATGTACCGGCTTATGGATAGGCCGGTCACCTGCTTGAAGGCGCGATTCAAATAATCGTAATTGCCCTCAAACGCGAGCTCGATGTCACGTCCGGTTATTTTCAGCTGGTAGTTTTGATGGATGTAATCGAGAAGGGCATTCACCTTAACCATCGATTTCGAGTGAAGGCGGTCGTTGCGCTTCAGCTCATCCATAAAGTGCTCGCGCGACAGCTCAAGGAGCAGCTGCATAAATCTTAGAGCAGGCAGGCTGCGGTTAAAATGCCTCCGTTTGTACAGCTGCTGCATTTCCTGCAAGGCGTGCAGGACAAGATTAAATCTTGTTTTGTCCGCAACCGTATGAAGCTTGGGGAAATAGCAAGCGAACGGATTAATCGATGGAACAGACGGCGTATGCTCGATGAGCGGCGATTGCTCATGCTCCACGATAAAATAGTGGGCAAGAGCATGTATATTGTCGATCTGGACGGATTGAATATCCGGGTGTTCGAAATGAATGTAGTAATAATCGCATACATGCTTCGCGGTGCCTTCATGGTTCAGATTGGGCTCAAGGATAAGCATGTCACCCTTGCGCAGCACATAATGCCGATCTTCTTCTTTGAGGTGGAGTTCTCCGCTCCGGACGAAATAGAGCACGTATTCGTTAATATTGCGCTGAAAATGAATCCATGGGCTTTTGTAGGCAATGAACCCTAATATTTTAAGGCGAGGTACCATATCCACGTTAATGGCCAGCAATTCCAATCCCCCTTCTGCAGCTTGAAAAGTCGCTTTTGTACAAAAAGAGTCTTGATCCGACATTTCCGTTCATTCTAACACAAACTATACTAGGTTTGTAATTGAACCGACTTTAGGGATGGGATGATGCGTATGAAAAAGCTAAAAATCGGAGTTATCGGGCTTGGGGGTATCGCGAACTTTCATATTGAAGGAATAATGGCAAGCGAGAGTGCAGAGCTTTGGGCGATTTGCGATTGTAATCCGGCAGCGCTTTTGGCCAAAGGCGAGGAACTGAATATTCCTGCTGAACGGCGTTACATGGATCATTTGGAAATGTTAAAGGACCCGGGGCTGGACGCCGTTACCATCGGTACGCCAAACAGCAATCATTTTCAAATCGCGTATGATGCCATTACGCATCGAAAGCCGTTTGCGCTCGAGAAACCCATTGCCCTTCATGCCAATGAAGCAAGTATCCTTCGGGAAAAATTAGCGGCTGCACCCATTCCTCATATGGTTTGTTTTACGTATCGCTACAAGTCTGCGGTCCGTTATGCCAAGCATTTGATTGAGCAGGGAACACTCGGCAAAATCAATCACGTATACAGCCAGTATTTGCAAAGCTGGAGCATTAATGAGGAGGTTCCGCTCTTTTGGCGTTTCCGCAAGGAACTGTCCGGATCGGGCGCGCTCGGGGATTTGGGCTCTCATATTTTGGACCTTAAGCGCTTCCTCGTAGGAGAAACGGTACGGGTCTTCGCGGATGCGGGAACGATTGTGAAGGAACGAAGCCTTCTGGGCGGCGAGGGAAAAGGGACCGTGGATGTGGATGATTTCTGCCATGTGCTGGCACGCTTCGAGGACGGCGCCTCTTCCTCCATGAGCATATCCCGCTTTGCTTTTGGGCGCGGAAACTATCAACAGGTCGAGATTTTCGGTACGCGGGGAGCTCTCGTCTACAACCTGGAAGAAGAGGACAGCATTCACGTAAAGCTTGGCGAGGATCAGGCATTCCAAAAAGTAGATATCCCGGACTCGTTCGCAGCGAATCAAATGCAGTCCTTTTTCGATTTGCTGAACGGCAGGGGAGACGGGCTCGATGCGACGATCGAGGATGGTTACCTAAATCAATTAACGCTGGATGCGATTATACAATCCTCCGAGGAAGAACGCTGGATTGCGATCGAACAAGAGGCTGCTAAAAATGTCAGCTAGATAATGGAAGACGGTATCTTGCTGCGTAACCGTACAGAATGGTGTCTTATTTTTCTGGATTTACAGAAAAATAAGACACCATTTTTTTGTTTTCAATATTTTTACAATAGAAACGGAGTAAAATACGACACCTTTATCGCAATGAAAACGGTTTCTCGGTGAATCCGTAATCCGCATAATAAAGGAGCAGCACAAATAAGAGGAGGGTCAAAGACATGAAATGGTACAAATCAATTTCTTATGGGGTTCTAGCAGCTGTGATGGCTTTTACGATTACGGCTTGCTCAGGCGGCAATAACGCACCTGCAAATAACGGAGGTAATGCTCCGGCAAATGAAAGCGGTAACGCTCCGGCAGCAGACGGCAAGAAAGTAACGATCGAGTACTGGCATACCTACAGCGACCAAGAGGAGAAGGTGCTTGCGGAAGAGATTAAGCCTCTTTTTGAGAAAGAAAATCCGGGTATCGAGCTGAAGCTGACAAGAATGCCGTACGAGGGCTTGAAAGAGCAGGTTATTGCCGGGGTTGCGGGCGATGCAGCACCTGATCTCATGCGTATGGACATTATCTGGGTTCCTGAATTCGCGAAAATGGGAGCGCTTCAAGATGTCAGCAAGAACGATGGCTTTGATGATTTGAAAGCCAATATGTTCGAAGCGCCGATGGAGACGAATGCCTATAACGGCGGCTACTATGGCGTACCGGTTAACACGAATACAAAAATCGCGATTTACAACAAAGCGGTATTGGATGAAATCGGAGTAAAAGAAGCTCCGGCGACAATGGATGAGCTTGTAGCGGCTGCGAAGCTTGCAGTCGCAAAAGGCAAGCCGGGCGGCATCAGCATCGGCGGAGCTAACGTATGGGCAGCATCTCCATACTTCTGGAGCCTTGGCGGGTCTTTAACGAACGAGGATTATACAAAAGTCGAAGGTTATCTGAACAGCCCGGAGAGCGTGAAGGCGCTTGAAACCATCGTGCAGTGGAACAAAGAAGGCATTGTAACGCCTACGATTCTCGGCGGAGAGCCAGGCGCTTGGGACGGCATGAAAAATAATGAGTACATGATGATCGATGACGGGCCTTGGTTCTACAGCATTCTGATGAACGAAGCAGAATCCACATTCAAACCATTGGAACAAACGGTCCGCGGCTTGATTCCGGCAGGCGCCGGAGGCAGCCGCTCCGTGGTAGGCGGCGAGGATCTGGTTATCTTCACAAACTCGAAGCATCCACAGGAAGCTTGGACATTCGCGAAATGGATGCTTGGCGACGAGCCGCAGAAGATCATGAGTAAGCTCGGCCTTATCCCTACGAACAAAAATGCAGCAAATGACCCTGCGTTCCTAGAGCAGCCATTCGTTACCGAGTACGTGAAGCAGCTTGAAACCGCATTGCCGCGTACGCCGATTCCGCAATACGGCGAAATGGAAGGCATCGTTAACCTTGCTTTCGAGAAAGCGATCCGCGGGGAGCTTGAGCCCAAAGCAGCGCTTGATGAAGCAGCCAAAAACATTGAAGCGATTTTAACGAAGTAAGCATTATACCGAGGCCTTCTTCCTCTTATCTTAAGGGAAGAAGGCCTCCCAAATGAAAGATTGGGAAGGAGCATGAATGAACATGTCTATACCAGTGGCGAGACAACCGGAACCCAGGCAGCAAAAGCCCCGGGCGGGTTTGCGGTTAAAAAAAGGCATGCAGCAGTGGATCAAGGTACTGCCTTTTATCTTCCTAGGCGTGGTGGGTACGGCTGTATTCGTCATTTACCCGATGATAAAAAACATCATCATCAGCTTCCAGGACTACAGTATTATGCCGAATGCGGAAAATCCTTTTGTCGGATTTGAGAATTACGTAAAGGCATTTACCGATCCGAATAATAAGGTACTGATGGCCATTCGCAATACATTTTTGAACGTGGCGGTAACCGTGCCGATCAACTGGTTCCTCGCGATCATCTTTGCCGTACTGATCAATTTGCATTTCGTGAAGCACAAGATCGTGTTCCGGACGGTGTATTACCTGCCGATCATCACCTCTTGGATCGTGGTCGCGTTTCTGTTTCGCTTCTTGTTTGCCGGCGGCGAATACGGCTTAATCAATTTTATTTTCTACAAGCAGCTTGGCCTATTTCATGCACCGATCAACTTTCTCTCGAATTATTGGTCAGCGATGATCGTCATTTGGTTATTTCATATTTGGAAAACGGTTGGCTGGGGCGTCGTGATTTATTTGGCAGCGCTGCAGGGCATTTCGAAGGAATATTACGAAGCGGCGTCTATCGACGGCGCGAACGGCACAAGACAGTTTTGGAGCATTACGGTACCGATGCTGGGTCCGGTAACCGCGTTCGTCATCATTAACCTGGTTAACGGCGCATTTAACTTTTTTCCGCAGGTTTACTTCATTACGCGCGGCGGTCCGATGGATCAGACGCAAACGCTTCCGAGCCTTATGTATTTGCAGGCATTTAAGAACTTTAACTTTGGTTATGCATCCGCGGTCGCTGTCATGATGGGAATTGCAGTATTTCTGCTGACTTATTCCCAGATGAAAAAATTCGGCAACCAGCGGTTTTTATAGGAGGGGGACGCAATGAAAACGAAATGGCATCTTCAGCTTCTGGTCTACAGCATTATCGTGCTTGGAGCATTGGCTTTCCTATTCCCCTTCGTATATATGATTATGACCAGCTTTATCAAGGGGGCGTATTCGCTGCCGAGGCCTAAGGAAGTATTTTCGGTGGTGCCCAATCTTTACAACTATCAGCTCGTATGGGGCAAAAACAACTTTGCGAGGTACTTTCTAAACAGCTCGCTCGTTACGCTCGTTTCGATGGCGGGAAGCCTGTTCCTTGGCTGTTTGACCGCATACGGCTTTGCGCGGTTCACGTTCCCGGGCAAGGAATTTCTGTTCCGAATGTTTCTGCTTACTATGATGATTCCCGGCGTGATCAACATCATTCCGCAGTTCCTGATCATCAAATCATTCGGTTTGGTTAACACGTACTGGGGCCTATGGTTGATTTATATCGGCGGCGGCGTCGTCGGAAGCACGTTTTTTCTGCGCGGCTTCTTCCAGAGCATCCCGAAGGAATACGAGGAGTCCGTGCTGATCGACGGCGGCGGCAACTGGCGCATTTTCTGGAATATTTACCTTCCGCAATCGATGCCGGCCATCGCGACGCTTGCGGTGCTGTCCTTCCAAGGGACATGGGAAGAGTATTTTACGGCGCTCGTGATTATTAAAGACGAAGCGCTGCGCACGCTGCCGGTCGCGCTGCTTATGTTTAACGACAAGTATGCGACAAACTATTCCTGGGTATTTGCGGCATCAATCATCGCGCTCATCCCGACCGTGCTGCTCTATATTGTTTTCCAGAAGAGATTCGTACAAGGCGGCTTTAACGAGGGCGGAGTAAAAGGATAAATAAACGACTGGGAAGGAAAGATGTCGTGATACACCAAAAAGTAAAGTCGACTGCGCTTGCGGCGATGAGCTGCCTGCTTATTTTGGCGGCGGGCTGCAGCAAAGAGAAGGAAATAGCGGCAGAGTCGGTGGTCAGCCAAGGTATCATGAGCGGACTGTCCACCGACAAAGCCGCGTATCGTCCCGGCGAGAAGGTCACCTTTAAGCTCGATCTGGATACGGCGGAGCCCAAAGCGAAGGTCGTCGTCCAGTATCGCCATCTGGGCGAAATGGTCGGAGAACAGGAGCTAAAAGCCGAAGGCGAACAAATCACTTGGGAGTGGACGCCTCCGAAGGAAGACGGCAAGGGCTATATGGCGGAAGTATTCATGAAGGATAAAGGCGAGATTAAGGACCATCAGAATATAGCGGTCGATGTATCCGCCGACTGGAGCAAGTTCCCGCGCTACGGCTACTTAGCCGATTTCCACGAGATGGGCGAGGAAGAGCTGGCGGCTGTCATTGAAAGATTGAATCGTTTCCACATTAATGGCATCCAATTTTATGATTGGCAGTACAAGCATCATGATCCGCTGAAAATGGATGGGAGCAAACCGGCTTCAGAGTGGCCGGATATTGCGAACCGCGCGGTCTCTTACGATACGATCAAGGGTTATATTGACCTCGCCCACAGCAAAAACATGATGGCAATGAACTATAATTTGCTGTTCGGAGCCTATGAAGGGGCGGAAGCGGACGGCGTTAAGAAAGAGTGGGCGCTGTACAAAGACCCCACGCAAACGAATCAGGATAAGCATCCGCTGCCGGACAGCTGGGCGAGCGACATTATGCTGTATGACCCGAGCAATCCGGAGTGGCAGAACTATTTGATCAATAAGGAAATCGAAGTGTTTAAGCAGCTTCCGTTCGATGGCTGGCATGTCGACCAATTGGGCGATCGCGGCTCGTTGTGGAATGCCCAGGGAGAAAGCGTGAAGCTGGCGCAAGGGTACGTGTCCTTCCTGAGAGCGGCGAAGGAGAAGTTGAATGTCCACTATGTAATGAACGCGGTCGGACAGTACGGGCAGGCCTTTATGGCCCCTCAGGCTCCGCTCGAGTTCCTTTATACGGAAGTATGGGATGGGCACCCGAAGTACGGCAACCTGAAGGACATCATCGACCAGAACAGCAAATACAGCAAAAACAAGTTAAATACGGTGCTGGCCGCCTATATGAACTATGATTTGGCTAACGCGAGCGGAGAGTTTAACACGCCGGGCGTGCTGCTTACGGATGCCGTCATTTTTGCTTCGGGCGGCTCTCATCTGGAGCTTGGGGAGAACATGCTTGCCAAAGAGTATTTCCCGAATAAAAATCTTGCGATTCCGGCAGAGCTCGAGGAGCAGCTTACCCGCTATTACGACTTCCTTGTCGCGTACCAGAACATTCTTCGTGATGGACTCGAAGAAACGGAAACCGTCGTCTCCGGCACGGGAGAAGCGACCGTTAGCGCAGGTCCGGAGCAAGGCAAGATCTGGTCCTTTGCAAAGCAGAAGAACGGCAGCGATATCGTTCATTTCATTAACTTTTCGGATGCGGCGACAATGAATTGGAATGACAGCAAAGGCGAGCAGGCAGTACCGGCGGAGCGCGAGAATGTAGAGATTTCCATTCAAACGGACCGCGAGGCAGCCAGTGTGATGTTCGCTTCGCCGGACTACTATAACGGCTCTCCCGTTAAGCTTAGCTTTGAGCAAAAAGACGGCCATATCACGCTTCAGCTTCCCAGCCTGAAGTATTGGGATCTTCTCATGATCGATTACAAATAGAACAGCAAGAGATAGGCAGACAGACTAGAGCGATACGAGAGAATTTTCGGTCGCTTTGGTTTTTATTCAGCTTTGAAAGCGCTTGCCTGTTGGTTGGCATACATACAGCTTAGATTCCGGCACCAAGAATTTAGGGATTGCGTCTACATTTTAAAACCCATTAAAAAGGAGATTTGGAATGCCGAAATCTAAACGTTCTTTGACGCGAAAGTTTTTTATGATTTCCTTTTCTTGTTTGATCCTGCTGGGGCCTTCGCTGTCTGCTGCTGGCACGCCGAACGTAGTTCATGCTGAGGTATCCAACCGGCAAGCGGTCGTTCCTGCCGAACCGATTAAGAAAATGACCATTGGCAAAGCCAGGTATGCGCCGGGCGAAACAGCGGAATTTACGCTCTCCTTCAACGAGACGGTGAGTTTTAGCGGCAAGCTTGTCCTTGAATTTTATCTCGTGAACCGGTTAGCGGGTAAGGTTACCCGTGATATAACGGTGCTGCAGGGTGCCAGCTCTGATCTCACCGTATCATGGCAGCCGCCTCCAACCGATTTCCGCGGGTATGTGGTGAAAGCTTATATGAAAGGCAGCCCCAACGATTTCAAAACGGCGGCTGTTGACGTATCCAGCGATTGGACGCATTTTCCGCGCTATGGCTATACGTCGGATTTTCCGAGCGAGACCGCCGCGGAGAGCGAAGCGAAGATCAAGCAGCTGTCTCAGGATTATTATTTGAACGGCTATCAGTTTTATGACTGGATGTGGCGGCATGACGTGTCCGTATACTCTCAAACGGATGCAAACGGAAAACCGCTAAAGGATGCGGACGGTAATTTTATTTCTGCTCCTTATGATGCAAGCACCTCCTACGCGGATCTGCTCGGCCGGCATCTGTACCCGATAGCGGTCAAGCAGCAGGTAGAAGCCGCTCAAAAATATGGCTCGGCCGCTATGGCTTACCAGATGAACTATGCGGCCCGGGAAAATTACGAGGATTTCGGCGTGAAACGGGAATGGGGATTATTCAATAAGAATGCGGTATTCCCGAGCCCTGATCCGCTTAAATACCAGAACGGCTTTTATTTCGACTGGGTTCCGTCTTCCTTGTATTTGCAGGATCCGGGTAACCCGGAGTGGCAGTCCTATATTACCGAAGAATACAACCGCTCTGTCAATGCATTTGGATTTGACGGCATCCACTTGGACCAATGGGGCGCTGCGGACAATGATTTCCTGTACGATTATGAAGGAAACGAACGCTTTTACTCTAGAAGCTATGACGAGCTCGTTAATGCCGTTAAGGACTCTTTAACGGTAAACAACGCGAAGAAAAACCATGTTACGTTCAATATGGTCGGCGGCAACGCGGGGTATTCCGAGGTTCCGGATCCGGATACGAAGACGGACTTTGATTACAGCGAGCTTTGGACGGATAAAGACAATTACCGCGATATTAAGAAGGTCATCGAGGATACGAGGGAAGCAAACGGCGGCAAGGCGATGGTCATCGCAGGCTATATGAACTACAAGCAGGCGGTGGGCGATACGGTTGCGGCTGCCGATATTCCGAATGTAGCTAAGACGGTAGAATTCCTATCCCGCATCAATAAAACTGCAGGCTGGGTGGGCGATTTTGGCAAAAAAGACGAGGATCAAATCATTTGGACGATCAACGCCGAAACGGCGGGAAGCTATGATTTGACCTTGAAATACGGGCATGATAACGGGTCCGGAAGCCCAATCGGCAGGCTGACCGTTAACGGGCAAACCATCGAAACGCCGATAAGTTTCGACGAGAAGACGGGCTGGGGCAATCCGATCGCAGAGAAGACGGTGCAGGCTGATCTTCAGGCAGGCGAGAACAAAATCATGCTTCAGTTAAATACGAATGACTTGTGGCTGAACGTAGACAGCATTACAGCAGCTGGGCAAGGAACGGAGCAGGAATACGAGGCGGAATACGCCGAGCTGATCAGCTCGAAGGTGGATAAGTACGGCCATGTCTATTTCTTTGAAACCGAAGGTGATTATGTCACATTTCATGTAGAGGCCAAAGAAAGCGGGATTTATCCGATACAATTCGGTTACAGTGCCGGAACAGCAAATATTACAAGGGACTTAATCGTTAACGGGGCACTCATTCGGGTAGACGCTGCTTTTGCAAAAACAGGAAATTGGGATTCATTCAAGAGCAGCGGTGCTTTCGAAGTTCCTCTTCAAGCAGGAGACAATACGGTCACGCTCAAGCTAAATGGCGAGACGGATACGGGAATGAAGCTTGATTATTTGCAGGCAGGCGGCAGACGCTATGAAGCCGAGAAGGCGGAATCTGGCTGGAAGCCGGCAAAAGCCGCACAGATAGAAAGGCATGAGGGCAAGACTGCCACCGCTTATGTAACCCATATTAAAAATGCACAAGATGCGGTGGAGTTTGAGGTGAATGCGGCTGAAGCGGGCACCCAAACGATTGCGTTCCAATATGCGAGCGACAATTCGCCTGAAGCAGAGCTTTACGTTAATGATGTGCTGCAGCCTGCTCTAACGTTCCCGGACACGAATGGGTGGGGCATAGACGGCAAGTGGGCATGGCGCACCGTCTCCATTCCGGTGAAGGCAGGAACGAATACCGTTCGGCTTGCACTTGCCTCAAGCGGGCAATTTATGAATTTGGATGGAATCCTGACGGGCAGCGAAATGGTTCTGATGGATGATGCAGCGAAGGTTGAGCTCTCCGGCGGGATCACCGCAGGCGGCTCCGGCAATGCCGTGAAAACAGATAACCATAACGGCGCAGCGGACAAATCCGTGAAAGTGACGGTGAATGCGCCGGCTGCTGGCGATTATAAGCTGGGCTTATGGTACCGTTCCGGCACGGACAACACAAACGCAGACATTACGGTTGGACAGACGGCATACAAGCTGGCGCTTTCGAATAATAACTGGTTTAACAATGACTGGTGGGGCTTAGCCGAAACCGAAGTCCATTTGGATGCGGGAGAGAATATGGTTACCGTTAAGCTCGATAACGAATCTACGTATATTAATTTACACGCGGTATCATACGGGATGAAGCTGGAAGCGGAAGGCACCGAAACAAGAACGAACGGCGTGGTCAAGGGGGCGCAGTGGCTTGATGATTTTGGCCAAGCCGGAGACAGCCTCTCCTGGAGCAGCAGCCAAACGGGCGGCCAAGAGGTACCGGTTACGCTTACGTACCGTGCGGATGAGGAATTATCCTACGCGCTCAAGGTGAACGGGATTGCGCATCCCGTCGTATTGGAAGCCACATCGGGAGAATGGCAGCCGTATACGCTGACCGTACCGGTTTTGGACGGCGAGAACGAGTTCAAGCTGCTCCCGCTTAGCAATCAAGACGATTCGATTCAGTTGGACCGCGTGAAAGTAGGAGCAGACGAGCGGGAAGCCGAGCACGTCTCGGTTCAGAAAGCAGGCTTAGCCAGCGTGGTTACCGATAACGAGGAAGTCGGTTACTTGGGCAGCTTTAAGCAAAAAGGCGATTTTTTAAAGCTGACGCTCGGCGCGGTCGGAACAAGCAAGTCCTACGATCTGAAGGTGTATTACCGCAATCCGGGTGAGGCGACAGCCCGAAGCCTTTATGTAAACGGGAAGAAAGCAGGCGCCTTTACGTTTAGTAACACGGGCGAGGAATGGTCGTTTATTACGGTACCAGCCTATTTATTGAGCAGTCAACCCGCAAACACGGTGCTCTTGAAAATGGAGCAGGAGTCGGAGCCGGCAGGCATTGCAATCGACCGTGTCGAGCTGGATGGCTTGGCCTATGAAGCGGAGGCGGCGGAGCTGGGCTGGGAGCCCGTCGTAGCGAAGACAGGCGGAGTAACCTATTCATTAGGCAAAACCGATGACCACGGCAAGGCCGGGCAAACCGTTATTTTCGACGTAAATCTGGAGCAAGCGGCCGAGGAGCTGATTTTCAAGTATAGATCAGGCAATAATCCGGCCTTCGATATTCTTGTCGACGGTGAAGAGGTCGCGAGTGATGTTATATTTGGCGCTACGCCCGGGGGCTGGGACGGCGGCATGGCTGACAAGGTAATTGCGGCACCGCTTTCGGCTGGCGAGCATACTGTTGCGCTTGTCGTTGCTTCGGACGGCCAATATATTAATTTGGACAGTCTCGTCGCCGGAGGCGCGGAGTATGAGGTGGAGGCCGCCGAGTTTGCTCCGGCAGCCCATGGCATTAAGACAACGACCGGAACGGTGTCCGGCTTTGGCGATGAGAATGACTTCCTGACCTTTGATTTAAACTTGAAGGAAGCAAAGGAGCTGGCGCTTGAAATCAGCTATAAGAATGCAGCCGCTTCAAAGCAGTCCGCAATCAGGGCTTTGTATATCAATGATGTGAAGCAAACGGAACTTAGCTTCGGCTATACCGGCGATACATGGTCAACGCTTGCGGTACCCGCGGTTAGCTTGGCGGAAGGCATAAACAAAATCAAGCTGGTGCTGGAGGGCAAAGACGACGAAGGGATCGAGCTGGATTACCTGCTTGCCGGCGGCAGAAGGCTTGATGCGGAGAAAGCGGATTCGACGCCTGCTCTCGTTATTTATAAGGATTTGCTGCTGAACTTCGGCCACACGGGCGACGAAGCGGCATTCCCGGTCGAGGTGGAGCAAGCCGGCGAGACCTCACTGATTTTTACGTATTCGAATGAGGGAGCCACGGCGACTAAGACGTTATATATTGACGATGCGCCCGTTCTTGACGAGAAGGGCAGGCCGGTTCAAATTCATTTTACGCCGACATCCAACCGGGATACGTTCAACGAGGATGTGTACTATATCGTTCCGTATCTGAGCGAGGGCAAGCATACCGTCACGCTTAAGCATGAAACGGCGGATAAAGGCACGATCATCATGCGCAGCCTGACTTTAGGCTTTTTTAATGAACCGTCGGTTCGGTTGATGGATGCGGCGCTTGCCGCGATGGGGGCGACGCATATTGAGCTTGGTACGGCGGAATCCCTGGAGGAAGGCCCGAACATGCTGGCGCATGAATATTACCCGAATCGCAGCAAGAAGATGAAGGCTTCGCTGAAAGAGTCGATGAAGGAATATTACAAATTTATCACGGCCTACGAAAATCTATTGTTCGACAGCAAAGAGGATGTCGGTAAAGAAGTAGCCGTCACGGCAGCAAACGGCTCGGAAATCAAGACGAGCAAGGATGGGACGGCGAATACGCTTATGGCCATCGCCCGCGATAACAGCGGGAACAAGGGCTTTGAGCAGTACGATACGATTCAATTGGTTAACCTGCTTAACAATGACGAGAACTGGCGAAATGCGGCTGCCGAACCGGAACAGCTCAAGGAGCTCAAGATTACCTACGGACTGGGGTTAAAGCAATCGGATGCTCCGAATCTTAAGGTGTATTCGGCATCGCCCGACCAGAACGGCGGGATGTTCGAGGAATTAAGTTATGACTGGAGGGGAACGGATCTCATCATTTCAGTGCCGTCCATGACCTATTGGAATATGATTATTATCGATCAGGAGGATCACGGCTCGAAGGAGGATCTTCCGTCCTCCGGAGGCGGCTCGCAGCCTGGCAGTACGAACGAGAGAATCGTAACGGCAGCGGAGCTGACAGCCGAGGGCAAACAGGCCGCGATTACGCTTCAAGCTGCGGAGGATACGCTTCTGCTGCCGGCCGATGCGATTGCGGGAATGGGTAAGCGAACGCTGGAAATTAAGAAAGGGACCGCGAAGCTGACTTTCCCGGCAGAGCTGCTGGCACAAGCGAAGGAGATGGCCCCGGGAGGCAAAGCGGAATCTATCGTTATTACCTTTAAGGAAGCGGATGATTCGGCGAAGCAGAAAATGTCAGATGCGTTGAAGAAGTTGAAGGGACTCGAGGTTAAAGCAGCGGGCAGCGTCTTCGACTTCGGGCTCGGGGCGGTTCATTCGGAGGGAACGGTTTATTTGAAGGAAGATTTTAAGCAGCCTGTTAAGCTGGATATCGAGCTCGAGCAAGGCACGGACGCAGAGCTCGCAGGCATGTATTACTTTAATGAAGATGCCTCGGAATGGGCCTATATCGGAGGGACCGTTGCAGACAGCGGCCGTTCGATGCATGCCGTATTAACCCATTTCAGCAGGTATGCGCCGCTCGTTTGGGAGCAAGCCTATGAGGATGTGAAAGCCGCGCATTGGGCAAATCAGGCGATCACTGCGCTTACGGCAAAGCATATCGTTGGCGGAAAAGGCAATGGCAGATTCGAACCCTCCGCGGCGATTACCAGAGCGGAATTTGCAGGTTTGTTAACTCGCGCTTATGGCTTGAAGGCCTCCGCCGATGCCGGCTTTAAAGATGTGAAAGCCTCGGAATGGTATTTGGAGGCGGTTAGCGCCGTATATGAGAAGGGCTGGATGACCGGCAAAGGAACGGGCATGTTCGCGCCGCAAGCCGCGATCACGCGAGAAGAGCTGGCGGTGATCCTGAACCGCATTTACTTGGAAGAAGACGCAGCGCAGCCAGAGAACGGCGGCAAACCGTACAAGGATGCCTCGCAGACGGCTCCTTGGGCCAAGCAAGCCGTGGAGCATGCCATAGAAAAAGGGTGGATGAACGGCATAGGCGATGGCCGTTTTGCGCCGAAACGGACAGCAAGCCGCGCGGAAACCGCGCAGCTGCTCTACCGGCTTTTGAAAGAATAGCGTATATCGGAAGTGATGCAGCGCAGCCGGCTCGGCTGCGCTGCTCCGCTTTCGAATTTATCAGGCATTCTATTTAAACCGAGTTAATTTAGGTAAACTATAAGTATCTCTGTTAGTAAGGTGGACAGCATATGGCGCGTTTCGAGAAATTCACCAACCGGTTTGCTTCAAAAATGATATCGGCCTTTCTATTAATCATCTTAATACCGACCACTTTATCGGGGTTCTCCTTCTATTTGGAGTCTTCTGCGCTCGTGAAAAGGAATGTCAGAGCATCTGCCGTCCAAGTTACGAAACAAACCGCCGATGCGTTGTCCTCTATTTTTAATGCCGGAAGCGATACCTCGGATTTAATATATAGCGACTTAAAGGTACAGAAAGCGGCGATGCAGTACAGCACGAGTCCGCTAAATACGCAATTAGAGATATCGCAATCGCTCAGCACCCTGCTTAACAACATCGTGTATTCCAGCTCGTTTGTCCGAATTGTTTATATCATTAAGAGCGGGGGCATCGGCTGGGGGAGCGGCACGTTCTCTACGCCAAAGCTTCGCAAGATCGATTTGAACCAGCAAAAATGGGTGGCGGATTCCAAAAAACAAGACGGGGGCCTCGTCTGGCAAGCCCTGCGCAAAGACCCTTTCAGCGGCGGCGGCGAAAATACCGATCTCGTGCTTCCGATCAGCCGGACGCTGAAAGATTTTGAGTCGCTTCAGCAGATTGGCCTGCTCGTCGTTAACTTGAACGGCAAGGCCATTATTAATACCATTAACCAAGTTAAGCTTGGCGAGACCGGCCGCTATATGGTCGTCAATCCGGAAGGGCAAATTATGATCGATGCGGATCTTTCGCAAATCGGCCGGGCTGTCGAAGATGCGAAGCTGCATGAGCTCATTGTGCATAACGATGCGGTTGAATTCGAATATTCCAATAAGGGTGTACATTATTACGGCGTGAAGCAGCTGCTGAGCAATGGATGGGTGCTGGTCGGCACGGTGCCTACGGTTGAAATAACGGGCGTGCTGGACAAGCTTCATACGCGGATCTTGATTACATCGGCCTGTTTTGCTTTAGTAGCGGTACTCATTGGCCTTCTCATCGCGAATCGGGTCACGAAACCGATCAAGCAATTAACGCTGGAAATGAGGCGGGTGCAGCAGGGGGACTTATCCGTACGAACGGCGTTGACCTCTTCGGATGAAATCGGGCTGATGAGCAAGCATTTCAATAAAATGCTGGATGAAATCGAACAGCTTATGGGACGGGTGGAGCAGGAGCAGAACGAGAAGCTGGAGGCCGAGGTGCGCGCGGTTACGTACCGGATTCATCCGCATTTTCTCTATAATACGCTCAGCTCGCTTAGGTGGCTTATTCGCGCAGGCGAAATGGAGCGGGCAGAACAAGGCCTAGGGGCGCTGACACGGCTGCTCCAAGCCAATATGGGCAAGAACGGCCAGATGATCACGCTCGAGGAAGAACTGGAAATTATCCAGAAATATATCGTGATCTTAGAAATGCGGTACGAGCAAAAATATGTCCTGACGATCGAGGCGCAGCCGGGCACGGACAAGGTGAAAGTTCCGAGAATGCTGCTTCAGCCGCTTGTGGAAAATGCGGTTTTTCACGGCTTTGTGCCGCTTAACCGCGGTGGCGAGATTACGATAAAGGTGTCGGAACGCCAGAACGAGCTCCATATTCTGCTGCAGGATAACGGGCTGGGAATGACGGACGAGAAGCTGGCGCAATTAAATGCCAAGGACGGGAAGACGGGGAGCGGCATAGGACTCCAGCATGTCCATGATTCCTTGAGGCTTTATTTTGGAGCGGGCTCGGGCATGTCAGTGACAAGCGACAGCGGGGGCGGAACGCAGATTCAAATCGTCTTTCGGCTTCAGAGCTGAATCCTGTCCAATCAGAACTTGCTGCTTACATCTTGAGGAGGGAATTACGTGAACGACCATGTATTGATCGTAGACGACGAACCGATTATTCGAAATGGACTCAAAAACTTTATCGATTGGGAGAAGGTGGGACTCACCTTGGCAGGAGGCTGCGCAAATGGCGCAGAAGCCTTGGAGCTGCTGCGTTCCCGTCCGATTGACATCCTGATCACGGATATTAAAATGCCGGTGATGGACGGTTTGGAGCTTACGCGCCATGCCCTTCAGATTAACCCGCATATGAAGATCGTACTGATTAGCAGCTACAATGAGTTCGATTACGTGCGCGAGGGCATGAAGAACGGGGCGGTCGATTATTTGCTCAAACCGTCTCTGGAAGCAGACGAGCTCCTAGCCGTTTTGGCAAGGTGCAAAGAAATGCTGGCGAACAGCCGAAGGCAAGCGCTGCAGAGAAAACAGTATGATCAGCAGTTAACCCTGCTGGAACGCAGGCGCTCCGAGCAGGAGATCATAAGGCTGCTCGCAGCCAGCCGGCCGGAGTTTACCTTCAGTGATATTTTCGGAGGGCAAAATGAAAGGTATGTCTGTGCGTTTATCGTATCGGACGGATTAAACGAGTGGCAGGAGCAGTACGGCGATTTGTACATCAGTATTATGTACGAGGATATGCAGGCGATGTTTTACGAGGAGTTTCAAGAAGGCAGCGCACCGGTCCTATCGCGGGACGGCCTCCTGCTCATCTATCCTTACGGGGAGGGCGGCGAAGCGAAGCTCCAACGCTTCAAGGCTAGAATTGCCGCCGAGCTGTCCATTTCCGTTTCCATAGGCTACTGTATAGAGCGGGCGGCGGAGCGGGTTGAAATCGCGATGAAGCGAAGCCAATCAGCCGGGCAGAGGCGTTTTTTTGAAGGCACGGACAAGCTGTTTCCATGGGAGCCGCGTTCAAATGGAGAGGATGGCGAACCGGAATACGAGGAGCAGAATATGCATGCCATGGTCGAATGGATACGCACCGAGGGCAGCGCCAAGAAAGTCATCGATGGCTTCGCCGCGAAATGGTCGAAGGGAAGCATGGCTCCCGAGCAAGTAAAGAGAGAGGCGTACGAGCTGCTCTCTGCGCATGCTTATTTGAACGGAGATTCCAAGACGCTGTCGGATTACCGGGATAACATATGGCGGTGCGATACCGTCGATCAGCTTGAGAAGGCACTGCGCCATTTTTTGGAGGAGATGGAACATCCGGGCCAGCTTCGCCTGCAGGACAAAGGTCACAGCGGACAATTAATTACGAAAGCTATTTCGTACATTAAGCTTCATTTCCGTGAGGAGCTGACGCTGCAGGAAGTAGCGGATACGATTCATGTCAGCAAAAGCTACTTATCGAATTTATTCAAAAAACAGTCGGGTCAAAATTTTATCGATTATTTGATCGATTTGAGACTGCAGGAGGCCAAGCGGATGCTGGTCCAAAAGGAATATAAAATATACGAGGTCGCGGAAAAATCGGGATTTAACGACGTGAAATATTTTAGCAAGCTGTTTAAGAAAATGACGCAAATGACTCCGGTCGAATACCGGGAGAAACATCAGCAATAGCGGACGGAGGGAGTGCTGCTTGTGAAAAAGCTGCTGATGATCATCGGCGTGCTTCTCATCGCCTCGGGCTGCGGACAGCAGTCCATTCTAACGAAAGAAAGCAAAGTGGAGAAGATGAGCAATCCGGATGATTACGAGATCGAATTCTGGCATACGTACAGCGACGAGGAGACGCGGATATTGGAAGACAGCCTCATTCCGGCTTTTGAGGAAGCCTATCCCCATATCCATGTTGTCCCTGTCCGGCAAAGCAATAATGCGGAGCTGAAATATACGCTTATTTCCAAGGCCTCCGCGAACAAAGCGCCCGATGTGGTCCGGATGGACATCGTTTGGGTGCCGGAGTTTTCCCAGAGCGGGCTCTTGCTTCCGCTGAGCGATTACGATGATTTCGATAAGATCACGCAGACGCTGCAGAGCAATACGGGCTCGGCAGGTTATTATGCGGGAGCCTATTATTCGCTGCCCGTCAATATGAATACGAAGGTCGCTATCTTTAATCGCTCGCTGCTGAAGCGGGCTGGTTTGTCGGAGCCGCCCGGAACCTTTCAAGAGGTCATCGCGCTTGCTAGAAAGAACCGCTTTAAGATTGGAATGGGCGGGCTGGAATCTTGGAAAAGCCTGCCTTATATCTACGCGCTTGGCGGACGCATGACGGATGCGGCGTATACGAGGGCGTCAGGTTACCTTGACGGCGAAGGGACAGTGAAAGCGGTAGAGCAGCTGTTGATGCTTTATAAGGAGCATTTGATCGACCAGACCTTGATTAACGGCGGCGCTGATAACTGGGAAGGCGTGAAATCCGGCAATATTTTGATCACGGATGAGGGGCCTTGGTTTTACAGCGTCTTTCAAGGCAAGGAGCTGGAGAGAGCCATCAGCACAACATGGGCCGTTCCTTTTTCGACGGCCTATGGGCCAGCTTCGATTATGGGAGGAGAACATCTTGTCAGCATGAAGGGCTCCAAGCATCCGCTTCAGGCATGGATCTTCATGAAGTGGATGACCAATAAGGAGTCGCAGGTGGCGATGTCGCAGACGGGCATCATTCCGACGAATTTGGAAGCGAAGGATATCAAGGTTCAAGGCGAATCGTTTATTCATCCTTTTGCGGATGCGCTCGACCATACCTTCCTGCGTCCCCCGGTGAAAAACTACAGCCGAATCGATGCGATCTATGTTTCGTATATGACAAAAATTTTTCAAGAAGAGCTGTCCGTCCAGGAGGGCTTAACGGCAGCAGCCGCGCAGATTGATCATCTGTTGATGCCTTAGGTGCGTTAATTGGGAAAGAAATACAAGCTGGCTGCTGCAGCCAGCTTGTTTCCATTTTACTTCCAGGCGCCTGACGCTTTAAAGCGAAATGCACACCTTTCCGAAATGCGTCCCCTTGGATAAGTAACGCATCGCATCAACGGATTGCTCAAACGGGAAAACGCGGTCAATGACCGGATGCAGCGCATTTTGCGCAATGGCGCGGTTCATGGACTCGAACATGTCCCGGCTGCCCACATTAATGGCTTGCAGCCGCGCCTTTCGGAGAATGGCCGCTATAATATCGAAGTTCTCGACGCTGGCTCCCGACAAGATGCCAATGATGCTAATTTGTCCGCCTACCCGAAGGGCCTGGAGCGATCGGTTCAGCGTAGCCGCTCCGCCAAGGTCGACAACCAGATCAGCGCCTCGGCCATGGGTAAGCTCAAGCACCGTTTTATCCCATTCCGGCGTCTTTCTGTAATTGATGACCTGATCGGCTCCCAGCGCTTTCGCGCGCTCCAGCTTATCGTCGCTGCTCGATGTTAAAATGACGTTAGCCCCGTGAAGCTTAGCGAATTGGAGGGCGAATAGGGAGACGCCGCCCGTACCTTGCACGAGCACCGTGTCGCCGGATTTGACCTTGCCTTCCTCTACGACGGCATGCCATGCCGTAACTCCGGCACAAGTAAGCGTGGCAGCTTCCTCATCGCTCAAATGATCAGGCACGTGAACCAGTCCCTGCTCGGGTAAGACGACATATTCAGCGAGAAGCCCATCCAACGGATTGCCCAGCGTGCTTACCCAGCCTTCTTGCGTCGGTTCGCCGGAAATCCAGCTCTGCGTAAAGATGCCGCTCACCCGCTGGCCCAGCTTGAAGCGGGTCACGTTTTCCCCTAAACCGACCACCTCGCCAACCCCGTCGGATACGGGGATGAAAGGCAGCTTCAGATGGGGATTGTAAAAGCCGTCGATAACTCCCAGGTCACGGGAGTTGAGCGAAACGGCACGCATTTTGATCAGCAGCTCGCCTGTGCCGGGAACCGGGATTTGCCTCTCCAATGGTCTTACATGATCCAATCCGAAGCCGTCTTGTATTGCATATACTTTCATGGTCATCTCTCCTTTTAGTTGGTGTAGACATACATTAATGCATATACTAATATTTAGTAAGTAGGCACTTTATCGTTCGTTATGAACCTTTTGGTGCGTAAGGAGGGAAGAGTATGGCCGAAGGCGTTGGAACGAAGCAAGCCGACATATCGATAACCGAGTGCAGCTACCGGCGTGTGCTTGAAATCATTTCGAGCAAATGGTCTGCGTTAGTCATCTATGCCTTAGAGGACGGCAGCCTGCGGTACGGGGAAGCAAGAAGACGAATCGAAGGCATATCGCAAAAAATGATGACCCAAACGCTGCGGCAGCTGGAGAGGGACGGCTTGGTCCGGCGCGAAGTTACGCCGTCCGTACCGCCAATCGTGGATTACTCTCTGACTACGCTTGGCGAATCGCTCATCCGTACGATGCGGCATCTAAAGCTGTGGACAGCCGAATATTTTCCGCTAGTCGAGAAGGCGAGACAGGAATACGACCGAAGCAACGGCGAGGACGCCATATAGCGCGCAAATAAACAAAGCGGGAATCGCATCGATTCCCGCTTTGTTTATTTTGCTTGCTTTGTACCTTACACCTAGCTATTGAATCATAAGAATCTCGCGAATTTCTTGCTCGCTGAGGGAAGACAGCGCCTCCTGGCCAGGCTGAATGACCTCATCGATGAGGTTTTTCTTTTTTTGCTGGAGCTCGTACATTTTATCCTCGACCGTTCCTTGGGTAACGAGCCGGATGACCTGCACGACGTTTTTCTGGCCAATCCGGTGCGCCCGGTCCGCGGCTTGCTGCTCAACGGCGGGGTTCCACCATAAGTCATATAGAATAACCGTATCGGCGCCCGTCAGGTTTAGCCCCGTACCGCCGGCCTTTAAGGAAAGCAGGAAAAGATCGCGTTCGCCTTCATTGAACCGGTTGCAGAGCTCGACGCGCTCGGAGGTCTTCGTTTGTCCGTCCAAGTAGAAATAGCTGATGCCCCGGTAACCGAGCTCGCGGCCGATCAAACCGAGCATTTCGGTAAATTGGGAAAAAATAAGCAGACGTTTGCCTGCGCTTTGGCATTCCTCGATAATCTCGAGGAGCTGCTCGAATTTGGCGGAGCTGCCCTTGTAGTCCCGGACAAAGAGCACGGGATGGCAGCAGAGCTGGCGCAGCCGCGTGATGCCTGCCAAAATTCTTATCCGGTTTTTCTGGAAGCCTTCCTCGTTCAAATGCTTCACCGTTTCCTGCTGCAGCTTCGCCAGGAAGCTGACGTACAGCTGCTTCTGCTCCGGCAGCAGCTCGGATGCTTGTACCGACTCGATTTTCTCCGGCAGCTCTTGCAATACGTCGCTTTTTAGCCTTCGCAGCAGGAAGGGGCGGACACGCCTCGCGACAGTTTCCCGGGTAAGCTCGTTAAAGGCTTGCCTGCTTGGGAATAACTCGGGAAATACGGCGCCAAAAATCGACCAGAGCTCTTCCAGCGCATTTTCGACGGGCGTACCCGTCAAGGCGAAGCGATAGCCGGCCGCGATAGCCTTGACTGCCTGCGCGGTCTGGGTCGTATGGTTTTTGAAATACTGCGCCTCATCCATAATCAGCGTGTGGAAGTTTTGCTTGGCGTACTGCTTGATATCCCTTCGCAGCAAGGGATAGGAGGTGATAATGACATCTGCCTCCATGCCGCCCGCCAGTACGCCGCTGCGCTCGGCTTTGGTTCCGTCCGCAATCACCGCGCGGATCTCGGGTGCGAATTTTTTGAGCTCGTTCAGCCAGTTGTAGACGAGAGACGCGGGAGAAACGATCAAAGCCGGCTGCTCGCGGTTCCGGATCTCGGGTAGAACGGAGACGATAAACGCGATCGCCTGCACCGTTTTGCCAAGTCCCATATCGTCAGCAAGAATCCCGCCAAAATGATAATGGGCGAGCGTCTTCATCCATTGATAACCGTATTTCTGATAGTCGCGAAGCACAGGGGCGAGGCTGTCCGGAACAGCGAAATCCAGATTGTCCGGGTTTCGCATGTTTTCGAGCAGCCGCCGGAATGCTTTGCCGAGCTTGACCGCTTTGCCGTTTTCGTTCGAATCGATGAGATGCAGGCCGCGTACGGCTGGCAGGCGAAATTCCGAGCCTTGAAGATCGCCTTGGCGAAGCCCGACATCATTCAGGAAACGAATAATCTCTTGAAATTCGGCGCCTTCAAGCGGCAATAACGAGCCGTCCGGCAGCCGGTGATATTTACGTTTTGTCTCAAGGGATTTTAAGAGATTGCGGATTTCGGAGTCCGGAATGCCGTCCATGACAAATTTGAATTCCAGCCAATCGGTGCGCTCATCCACGTTAACCGTCACGGTAGGAGGAGCATGCTTAGTCACAATCCGCACCTTCACAGCGGTGGTAGCGTATACGGTCAGCAGCTTCTCGAGCTGCGGGATGACATTGTGAAGAAACTCAAATTCGGCATCCTCGTCGTCCGAGAAATAACCAGCCTCTGTCTTCGCGAACGGCACAAGCTCCATCAGCTCCAAGATGAGCCGTTCCTGTTCCCCGTCGCGCATCAGGATCCGGTCGGTGCCGCGGCTCTTGCCGGTGCCCTCAAGCGGGTTAATCACGATATCGCCGTATTGAAATTCCAGCCCCGCAACCAACCGGTCTCTGACCCGATCCAAATAGAGCTTCGCTTTAAGCTGCGTTTGCAAGACGCGGTCGGAGATAGTTTCCGCGATCCGTACGCTGCCCAGCTTCATTAAGCCGGGTATGACCCTCTCCATAAAAGGCTCCATTTGCTCAGGCGCAATATGGATTTTGGGCTTGCGGGCGGTGTCGATCAGATGCTTAAGCTCCGCAAGGCGTGTGCTGGTTTCCGGCTGCAGCCGAAGCAGCCGGCCTTCCGTGATAACAAGCTCATACTCCTCCATTAAGGTGATCTGCTCAAAGCCCTGTATATCTAATTGATACCCCTCGCCCGCCGCTTGATCGAACGCAAAATGAAGCGGAATCGCCTCGTCGCTTACTGTGATCCCATGGAATGTATGATTGCCGATATGGAGCTGGACCGATGGAGCCGCCATCAGCAAGGGGAGCAGCGAGCCCCAAGAAAATGGAGGAACAAGCAGCATGCGTTCGCCGCTGGCCGGCGTTTCCGCTTGGTAGAACCGGTTTGCCGATTGGCGAACCAGCAATTCATGGTGATAGATTTGATAAAGCTGCCGGATCACGGCATCGTCCTCAGGCTGGAAGCAGTGAATGCTCGGGTCATACGTAAAATGCTTCGAAAAAACGAACGGCTTCCGCTGCTCCGCCTTCTCCAGAAACTCCCGGATTCGCTGTACGATATACAGCCGTTTAGGACCGATCTTCAGTTCAATGCCAAACATGAATTTCCGATAGCCGAAAGGATGCAGCTTGCATGAGATCTCCACTTCAAGAGCCGTGCGCGTATCGATGAGCAAACGGCTGCCGCTCGAGCGGATCGGCCGGCTTCCGAATAGCCCCAGCATGCTGGCGGCAAGCCGGGTATCGGCTGTCTCAAGCCCTGCCGGTTTAGCAAAGCGCTGTTGCAGATGCGAGGAGCCGGATTCCTCCGCATCCCCGTCATCCTCGCCGGGCCGATCCTCCGGATGCAAGAGGGAGGGATAGACGCGGGCGGGTTTATCGTATTCCTGCCGATCGTCATGGACTTGGAGAAGCGCAGCAGCCACATGCATGCAATATTTATCGTAGGTGCTGAAAGCAAGACAGGTGCATACCGCCTCGACGTCTCCGTTCCGATCGATTTCAATCGTCACCTCATAGCGTTTATTTCCGTGTACGTCGGCCGAATAGCTGCCCGCCTGCGGATCGGAGCTTGTTATCGTTACCTTTCCATCTCTATGGTATGCGTCCCCTCGCTCATAGAAGGTGTCGCCGCAAAGCAATTTTATGATTCGCCGGGATAAGTGAGCACTCATATTGCGCAATTCCTTTCCGCAAACGGAAACGTTTGTTCCGATTCATAGGTTAGTCCTATCATATCAGAATTCATGTGCAAGGTCATAATCGAAAGCACAGAAGCTGTGTGTAACGGCCGATTTCTCCTGGTTATGTCCCCGATGACTTTTGGGGCAGTCCCTTTGACATTCATGGTTCGAACTAGATAGGGATAAAGTCCAATTTTTGATCAATCTATCCATTTTTATGTGTTTATGACTGCATTTTCGGTTATGATTTGGAAATCGGAAAGCTGGTTTGAGGAGGGAACAATACGAATAAAATATGGCGGATCCGAAGCGAGGTCAGAGACTGCGCCGAAGCAGCGTACCACTTCGTAAGGGAGGTGCCCAAGCGCTATCCGTGGCTCAAAACCATTTACACGATATGGTGCTGGATCTCGCTGCTGCTGTTCATTGTAGGCTTGTTCCTGTACCGGGATTCGAGAACGATGCTGGTGCAGTATTTGTGGTCGTTCTATGTGATGCTGCAGTTCTGGCTGTTATGCCGGAGTAAGACATTTACCTGGAAGCAGACCGCGATATTCATGCTGCTCGGGATCGTCCTCGTGATCCCGATTACGGCAGGGACGCTTATGGCGGTACACGGCTTGTTTGGCGGACGGACATCGGATACCTGGTCGATCGCGGTACTCACTCCGATCGCGGAGGAGGTGTGGAAGCTGCTTCCGCTGGGGCTGTATCTGCTCTTCTCGCGCCGGGCGTCGGCGATGAGCCTAGGCGACTATACTCTGGCGGGAGCAGCGGCAGGAGTCGGCTTCCAGCTCATGGAGGAGCTGAGCCGCAGGTGGCTGAACTCCGGCGTGCTCGGGCGGACTTACGGTTACAGCACGACGATGCTGGGAGGAGAGACGATCCACTGGGATTTCTGGACTTTATTTCCCGGGCGGTTCGAAGAGAGCTTTTTTCCTACCCTCATGACGGTCAGCCATCCCGTGCACACGGCGATGGTCGCTTTGGGACTGGGGATGGCCGTGCGCGGCCGCAGGAGGTTGACGAACGCTGTCTTCGCCCTGCCTGCCCTGCTGCTGGCTTGGTCAATCCTGGACCATGCCGCTTATAACGGACAGCACTCTCTGCCGGACTGGATCATGAAGTTCCACGAATGGACCGGGAGCGGCTATCAGACGAAGAGTATCTTTCTGTGGATGTTAGCCGCGGGGCTCATCTGGGATTATATCGCACTTAACCGGGTAAGGAGCCAGCTCCCGATGATGGGGGGCGAGCGGTTTGTCGATCCGATCACGGAGCTGAGGCATATGGTGACAGCATTTCTGCAGAGGAGGGAGAGGTTCGCAAGCGTAATGGCCTGGTCGAGGGAGCGCCGGGAGATGGGTTTCTCCTTGCTGTACGGCAATGCCGAGGCGGCTTCTGTGCAGGATGATCTGAATGGCCGGATGAATCTGCATTACCGGATGGCAGCTGGACTGATTGCGCTGCTTTTTGGGGCAGGCCTGCTTGCGGGATGCGCGGCTTATTGGCAGTCTTCCGTTCATCCTGCCGACACCGCCTGCTTCTCCTGCATGTTCGACTCGCTCCAAAATTGGTGGGACCGTCTCAGTTCCGGTGAAAAGGGAGCAATCGTGCTTGGGGCGTTCGCACTCGCCCTGTTGTTCGTCGGCTTCTGGCCGGCGCTTGGAATCGCATTGACTGCGGCGAGCATTCCGGGCAGCGGACACGAGATTGCACAGAACATCCGGGATCCCAAGCGGCTGCTCACGCCTGAGAATGCCATCGCGGCGTTACTGGCTCTTGCGCTCAGCCGCATACCGTTTGGACGTCTGGCAGACCGGTTAGTCAAGAAAGTCGGAGAACGGCTTCAAGGTTGGCTGGATAAGCTGTTCAAACGCCGGACCAAGCCAGATCCAGACGCACCCCAAAAACCGGATCCAGTCGGTCCCCGCAAGCCGGATGGGGAGGAGCCCGGCAACAAACCCGATCCCGAAGAGCAGGCCCCACCGAAAGAATCAGACGATTATGTACACTGGAGTCATGCGAAGTACAAAGGCGTAGAGCTTTACGACAGCCGTAATGGAGCGCTTGGAGAGTTCGACGGTATCGATATCGAGAACGGTATTTTCTATGAAGCCAAGTCAGCTAAAGGATTGGACCGCATTCATCCCAAAACCGGCAAGCCGCAGCAGACGCCGCAGCAGTTTACGGATAAACAGCTCTATCAGAAAACAAGGACGCGGATCAACAATCTGATGGAAAAGGCGGTGGGAACGCGGACGACGCCGGATGGAACAACGGAAATTCCGACCCTGGATGAGATCAAAGGGATCCGCGACTTCGAGTTCCAGCTGGATGGAGACTCACCGGAGCTGCGCGCAGCGGCAGAGAATAGTCTAAACCGTCTGCGTCAGGAATTCCCGGATTATACATTTAAAATTCGATTTGGAGTGAAGTAAGATGTCGATTAGTGCCATTATCATAGATCCCGAAGATGAGTTCGAACGCTCATTCATGCTGCCGATCGCGACAGAGGCTTTTTATAAAAAGTATTGGGAACCGGCGGTTGAGGAGCTGGGTCTCCAGTGGGCCGCTTTATTCCAAGGCGGCACGGATGTGGAGAAAGAGGATGCGCCCGAAGTTCTGGAAGAGATTGCAAAATTGAAGGACTGGGTACAAGCCAACATGAGCGGTGACAATCAGGAGCATATGCTGCACAGGCTGGAGCTGCTGGAGAGCAAGCTGCCGAGCGCGTATCGGCGCGGGGGCGCGGTCGTTTATATCGGTTGACGCGGTACAAAGCGGCAGTCTAGGACGTTTTTCTCGTCCAAGGCTGCCGCTTTTATTAAATTCTACTGCTATAATAAGGCTAATAAACATGATCATGATAGAAATAAGGAGCTGAACGCTATGCAATTTCGCAGACTCGGCAATAGCGGCCTCAAAGTGTCCGCACTCGGTTTAGGCACCAATGCTTTCGGTAAACGGGCGGATTATGAGGCTTCGAAGCAGATCATTGACTTCGCGCTGGACAATGGGATTAATTTTATGGATACGGCTAATATTTATGCAGGGACGGAATCGGAGAAAATCATTGGACAGGCCCTGCAGGGAAAGCGCCAAAACGTCGTATTAGCGACTAAAGCGGGATTAGTCCGGGGAGCAGGCGCGAACGAGAGGGGCTCATCCCGGTTTCATTTGCAGACGGAGCTCGAAAACAGCCTGAAACGATTAAAAACCGACTATGTCGATCTTTATCAAATCCATACGTTTGATCCGGAAACGCCGCTGGAGGAAACACTGCGGACGCTTGAGGACATGGTGCGCTCAGGCAAGGTACGCTACATCGGCGCATCGAATTATTTTGCATGGGAGCTCATGAAGTCGCTTGGCATCAGCGATCGGCTGGGGCTGAACCGGTTCGTATCGACCCAGGTAAGCTACTCTTTGGCAGATCGGACGCCGGAGCAGGAGCTTATCCCGATGTGCCTCGATCAAGGCGTGGGCATCATTCCGTATTTTCCGCTGGCAGGCGGCATTTTGTCGGGGAAATACAGCGCGGCGGATTTGGCGCCGCAGGGCTCGCGCGCGCAGACCGACCCCAATTTTATGAGATTTATCAACAGCCAAACCATTGCGTTAGGCGAGAAAGTAACTAAGCTCGCCAGCCAATTCGATACGACGCCAAGCGTACTGTCGCTTTCCTGGCTGATCCAGCAGCCGGTCGTGTCCTCGGTGATCGTTGGCGCGACAAAGGTGGAGCAGCTCGCAGAAAATCTACAAAGCGTTTCCTTGCAGCTCACCGGCGAAACAAAAAAGGAGCTGGACTCGATCAGCAGCTCCTATCGGTATGGAGAACCTTTCGCTTTATACCGGCTGCCCGTTTAAGCACCAATATATCTATAAGTTTTTAAGCTGAATGAAGATGCATAGAGGAGGCTGGCCAATGACAGTAGGTTCACAGATGGACATAGACGGTCTGAAAGAGATTGGACGAATCGTCGCCCTGACGATGAATGAAATGAAAAGGCAAACAAAGGCGGGCATGACGACGAAGGAGCTTGACGAGCTTGGGGGATGTATTCTAGCAAGCCATGGAGCGTTTTCCGCGCCGCACAAAACCTTTCAATTCCCCGGGCATACCTGCATCAGCGTTAATGACGAGGTGGCCCACGGCATTCCCGGCAGCCGGGTATTAAAGCCAGGAGATTTAATCAATATCGATGTGTGCGCAGAAAAAGATGGCTTCGTGGCCGATACAGGCCATTCCTTTCAAATTGCTCCTTACAGCGAGCCGGTAACCCGGCTGTGCCGTTATACGCACTATACAATGATGAAGGTTATTTCATCCTTGAAGCATGGCGTGAAAATCAACGAGATCGGGCGGATCATCCAGCGCGAAGCGCAGCAGGGCGGATATAAGGTCATTAATGATTTATGCAGCCACGGCGTAGGCAGATCCGTTCATGAATGGCCGCAAATACCGCCAACGTATAATAAGCATGATAAACGTACGTTGAAGGAGGGCCTGGTTATTACGATTGAGCCTTTTCTCTCCATGGGCGCGGATTTCGTTGTCGAGCAGCAGGATGGCTGGACGCTGCGCACGCCGGACAGAAGCTTCGCGGCTCAGCATGAGCATACGATTATTATAACGAAGGATAAGCCGATTATTTTGACGGTGGCTTAGGCACTCGCTTATAAGATGGGCCGAGAGGCGGCAGGAAAGACAAACCTGCTGATTCTCGGCTCTTTTTGTATAGTGCGGCGCTAGTGGGGAATAATGGAACCAACTGAAACAAGGTGGTTTCTTCATGACGAACAGTACTTCAGGAGTATCGCAATCGGGAACAGCAGGTTCAAGCGGAACAATGGCGATGAACAATAATAATACGACTAACACGCCGAAAATAATCATTTCCGAGCAGCTGCAGGATAATCTTGATGCTTTAGAAACGACTTTTTCCAAAAGCACGGATATTGTGTTCAGGCATTGGAACTACGGACCTGAGCTGAAATATGCCGCATGTTCGGTATATTATGAATCGCTCGTTCAGGAAGATACCGTAAATTATATGAAAATTTCTCTTCAGGACCTAGCCACGCATGAGATTGGTCCGGGCATGGATGTTACGCCGCAGGATATCCGTTCATTTTTTGAGCATGACGGCGTATCGGCCAAAAAAGCAGTCGTTATTAACGATTTGCAGCTGGTCGTTGATGAGATTTCGAATGGCCGTCTCCTTATTTTATTTGATCAATGGGATAAAGCGTTAAGCTTTAAAGCGGAATCCGTAGAGACGAGACAAGTTAATGAGTCCGTGAATGAATCCGTCGTACAGGGTCCAAGGGAAAGTACGGTAGAAAATCTACAGAAGAATCTAGGCTTGCTGCGTCTGCGCCTAAAAACGCCAAAATTCAAATTGGAACGAATTACTTCGGGCGGAGAAACCAAAACGACAGTCGTCTACGGCTATATCGATGATGCCGTCGATGCAGAAGTACTGGCGGAGTTCAAGAAGAGGATAGAGCAGATCAAAGAGCTTGAAATTTTGGAAACCTCCTATATCGAGCAGTTAATCGAGGACTCCACTTATTCGCCTTTTCCGCAGTACCGCTATACGGAGCGGACCGATATGGCCGTTGCCGGACTGCTCGCCGGGAAAATTGTAGTGCTCAGCCAGGGCACGGGAGGCATTTTATTGTGCCCTGGCCTATTTACCGAATTTTTTCAATCCAGCGAGGATTATTACCAGCGTACGCTTATCGCAACTTTGGTGCGATGGCTTCGCATCGTGGCCTTTCTTATTGCCTTAACCTTGCCGAGCATCTACATTGCGCTTTCGACCTTTCACCCGGAGCTAATCCCTACGGTTTTGCTTTTGGCGGTTCTTAATGCACGCGAGGGCATACCGCTTCCTGCTTTTTTTGAGGCGCTTCTCATGGAGTTTTTTTTCGAGCTAATGCGGGAAGCTGGCGTGAGGCTGCCTAGGCCGGTAGGCTCCGCCGTTAGCATCGTAGGAGCGCTTGTCATTGGAGACGCAGCGATTAGCGCAGGAATTGCTTCTCCGATTATGGTTATCGTTGTGGCCTTAACAGGCATTGCCTCCTTTTCGATCCCGCAATATAACATTGCGATTGCATTGCGAATATTGAGGTTTCCGCTCATGATCAGCGCGGCTCTTTTGGGCGGGTTCGGCATGATGATTTGTTTATTGTTCCTTTTGCTCCATGTTAGCAAGCTGCGCTCGCTTGGGATGCCTTACATGACTCCGCTGGCGCCGTTTCGGTTAAAGGAGATGAGAGATGTTATCTTGAGAGCGCCGCTCAAGACGCTGCTTCGTTCTCCTCGAAATCATCATAAGCACAAACCGCTGTATAACGGAAAGAATGAGGAATGAGGAGTCATGAAAAGAGGAATTTTTTGTCTGGCTTTACTGCTTGGCTTATTCATTATCTCCGGTTGTTGGAGCAAGTTCGAACTGACCGAACGGGGTTTCGTAATGGGTGTCGCTCTCGACCAAGGCGAGGACGGGAAGATTGAATTAACTACGCAAATTTACCGCCCTACCTCGACGCAGACGACGGTATCTTCCGTCACGACCAGCGCCTCCAGCATTAATATTAAGACCAGGGATGATTCGGTCATGGAAGCGATTCGCGACATTCCCATCCACTTGGGGAGGAAAGCGCAATGGAGCCATCTGCGTGTCATTATTGTGGGGGAGAAGCTGGCCCGGTCCAATAATCTAGGCCATCTTCTGGATCTATTCTATCGGGACCATGAGCCAAGAAGCAGTGTATCCCTCATGATCTCGAAGGGAGCTGCAGGCAGGCTGTTTGAGAAAAAACCGTTAATCGAGCAGACTACCGCGCAGCAGTTTTTAAGAGCGAAAGAATCCTCCTACATCACCTCGGCCAAAACGGTAGATTATAATCTGCTTGATTTGGTGATTCAACTGCGAAGCGCTAACGGAAATGCCATTGTTCCCTTTGTGTATGAGGACAAAAAATTGAAGGACATCTTTTCAGCGGCAGGGCTTGCCCTCTTAAAAGACGGGAAAATGAAGGTCGTCCTTCCTTCTACCAAGGTGGAGGGGCTGCTTATGCTTCGCAATGCTTACCAATCCGGTGTCATTGAGATCAAATGTCCCGGAAAGAACAGAGAATATGAAACGGCGGAGGTTATCTCGCTTAACGTAAAAACGAAGCCTCGGATGCAAGGGGATCAAATATCAATTAATATCTCGCTGGTTGGAGATGTCGCGATCGGAGAGCTTAAATGCAGCAACATAAACAGCGCCAAAGCTGAAATGGCATTCATCAAGAAAGTGGAGGATCAACTGTCGGAGCAGATTAATAGCACGATGAAATTCCTTCAATCGAATAAGCTGGAAGTAATCGGAATCGCGGATACGATCTATCGAAAGAATCCTCGGAAATGGGAGCAATTGAAAAAGAATTGGGATACGCAATTCGCTGAGCTTCCGTTTACTATTCAGGTGAGAATGAGACTTGTCACAAGCGGAACGATATCCAGTAAACCGGCGGGGTTTGGCGGTTAGGCGGAGAAGGGTGAGTAAGCATGATGGAGCGAATCCTAGTCATAGTTGTAGCTTTTGGCGGTATGCTGCTGTATGACTTGCTGACTTTGAAAAAAATCAGCAAGGGCGAGAAAGGCATATATGCCATTGCTTGCTTCCTTTGCTTATACATGAGTATGGATTTCGTTGTAAATAAGGATTGGCCCGATTTTTTCGATTTGATAGTACCTATTTTTGATGATATTTCCAAAGCGATAGAAGATTACTTAAATGTGAATGTATAACAGCGGATAAGGGAGGAGAAAAGCATCGACAAGCACACGGTAAGCGCATATCAGATGGGCGTGCTGTTTTTCGTTTTTATGACCGGCTCCTCCATTATCAATATACCGGGTCCGCTGATTAGCAAGGCAAATAACGGAGCTTGGCTCTCGCTGCTCCTATCCGGGGGTTTAGGTTTTCTTATTTTAGCCTGTATCTTATTCTTGCATCGGCGATATCCAACGATGACTTTTGTGGAATATAGCCGGCATTTAATGGGAACACCGCTTACGATCCTCTTTTCCGTTTTTACGATATCCTTTCTATTTCAAATGCAATCGGCCATCGTAACCGACGTCGGCCTGTTTATGGTCAGCTCTATGTTAAGAGAAACGCCAATGTATGCTTTTACTTTCCTCATATTCGCCATTTCGGCTGTAACGGTGCGCGCGGGACTCGAGGTTATAGCGAGAATGTTTACTTTGACGATGATTTTGACAGCCCTAAGTATCCTTGCTGTACTGATCATTGCTATCCCGGATTATAATCTTTCTTTTTTGCTCCCGATCATGCCGAAAGGAATCAAGCCCGTGCTGCATGGAGCATTTTTCACCTTCGGGTTTCCCTATGTGGAGGTATTCTTGTTCGCCATGCTGCTGCCGTTTGTGAACGAAGGGCCGACCGGAAGGCTGTCGAAGACGATGCTGTTTGTGCTGGGTATGAATATATTTGTGCTTTGTTTGTCTACCATTTGCGCAATCATGATTTTTGGCAGCTTCGCCGGCGAGAAGCCGTACGTGCTTTTTTCGCTCGCTCGGATCGTCGAATTCCAGGAGATCATACAGCGGATAGAGTCGATTATCGGGATGTCTCTGATTTTGGGCTCATTCATGAAAACGACCATTACGCTATATGTGCTTAATTTATATTTGAGTCAGTTGTTTCGGTTTCAAAATAGTCAGGCCTTAGTTATGCCGTTAGCGTTAATCGGTTTCTTCATGGGACTGGTGAACATTGATGGGGCGACGGAGTGGGGACGCATCGTCACGACGATCCATCCCGTATGGACGTTTGCGGCGTTTGTGGTTCCCCTGCTGCTGCTCACGGTTATCGCTTTATTCAAAAAAAAAAGCAGCTAGCAGCAGGGGGGAGCGGCGGCCTCCATTAAGGCCTGGCCAGAGGAAAGCTGCCGATGGTCTCATACATGGGCGATGCATGCATGTGAGTGCGCATAAGTACGAAATGGTCTGCCTCCCATTCGCGCAGTGGGGGAGCGGGAGGCAGCGCATCCATATCGCCTCCGCCGGCAAAGCCTCTGGCAAGAGTGATATGGGGCTTGTAAGGACGATCCTCCGGTTCAAAGCCCGCTTTGCGGGTTTCCGCAATAATGCGGTTGTATAGTGCGGATAAGCCATCGAGCTCTCCGGTTACTGCGCCCCATAGCACGCGGGGAGCTTTGGGCTGGCCGAAGATACCTATTCCATTCGAAGCAAGCGACAGCGGCATTGATCGGACTTCTTTTAAAGACGACTGCAGCTCTTCATGCTGGGCAGCAGTCGTCTCGCCCAGAAATTGCAGCGTGATGTGATAATCATGGGGATGTGTCCATTTTCGGAAAGGAAGCCGGTCTTTATGGGCAAGCGTCCAGCTTTCCAGCTCCTCGGCCACTGGCCGAGGAACGGGTATGGCGACGAATAAGCGCATCGTATTTTCTTTTTTTGCAGGGTCCTTCACAGGCAGAGCCTCCGTTCTTTTTTCACAGATTCACAGACAATATAGCTTTAGCACAATGCAGAAACTTATGCGATCCGCTGCGAATACTTAAGTGAACCATAGGTCACGGAACCGAACCCAGCCCAGCGATTCCAGGGAAATTCCCCGAACGGAAGGGTGGAAAGCGGTTTTTAGATGCTTGCGGTAAAGGAAGATCAGGCTGTTCTTCTCTTTGAGCCGCTCTTCAATATCTTTGAATATGGCTGCCCGAAGCGTGCGGTCGGGCTCGCTCAAGATCGATTGGATGCCGCGCTCCAGCATGTCATGAATTTCTGGCTGCGCATGCTGCTGCATGCTTTTGTATAGGTCGATAAGCCGAAGCTCGCGGTGCTCATCCAGCATAATGGCGAAGAGCAGCAGATCGGCGGACATGCGTGCGGCCCCTTTGAATTGCTCGGCAGGGATGAGGCTGATTTGCAGCGAAATGCCGGATTTCCCGCATACCTGCCGGATCATCTCGGCGTCGGCTGCATACTGCGGAATCGTAGCCAGCACAAGGGTTTCGCCTTGATAACCGGAGCTTGCAAGGCCGTGCTTGATTGCGGTCCAATCCGGCTCGGCTGCTTCCTGCGGCCCATTGTCCAAATCCGGCCAAAAGCTGTTTACGCCTTCAATTACATCCCCTGACAGCAGCTTCAGAAGCTCGGTCCGTTCGATGGCGAAATCAATCGCCGACCGTATGGACGGATTCCCCAGCAGCCCCTCCTTTAGCTCATTTACCGTTATGAACTTGCAGGTCATGCCTGATTGCCGGACCTGCTGCCACCGTTCGGCTGCCATATCGGAGAGTCTCGCATTATGCATAACCTGGAAGGATTGCTGCTCTGCTTGATTTTCTTGCGATGCCTCCTCCGCAAGCGTCCATACCTCGACCCGGTCCAGGAAAGCCCTCCCCTGAAAATAAGCGGTAAAAGCCTCCAGAATCCAAACGCCCTGCTCATTGCCGGCGAATCGAAACGGACCGGTGCCTATCGGCTTCGCGCCAAAATGCTCGCCTGCCGCAGCGCATGCATCTTGCGGAACGATGGAGGCGCGATTCGTCGTCAAAAAGGCGAGGAACGCTTCGTTAGGCTCGAATAATTGTATGCGAATCGTGGTGTCATCGGGGGTATCCATCGAGATGATATCGCAGTACACCCAGCTGTACAGCCCTTGCGGCGCGAGCCGCTTGAGCCGTTCCAGCGAATATTTGACGTCGGAGGAATCCAGCTCCCGTCCGTGATGGAAGAGAACGCCTTTGCGCAAATAAAACGTCCAGCGCGTACGTGATTCATCGACCTCCCATGCATGCGCAAGCTGCGGCAAAATTTGCTCGCCCTTCGGATCAATGCGGACGAGCCCGTCGAATATCTGATTGACGAGATGGGACTCCCCCGTATAATGGATCGCTGCCGGATCAAGCGAGTAGATCGTCTGCGGGAGCGGAAACCGTAATATATCGGTGCGCCGCTTCCCCTGAACCTCGGAATGAAAGCCGAATTGACCCGAGAGCCAGTCCTGGAATTGATCGCGGAGCTGCGGGGATTCTTCGACCTGCTGAATCAGCTCGAGCGCCGAATGCAGATCCTGCTTTTGCATCAATTCCTGCGCTTCCTGCAGCGCGATCTGCTCCTTGCTTACGAGGAAGGAGAGCGCCGAGCGATTGCCGCGTCCTCGCTTTGGCTCCCAGACCAGCCATTCCTCCTGCTGCATTCGCTTTAGCAGCAGTACCATATTCCGATGTGTGCAATCCAGCAAATTTGCGAGCTCCTGGGTGGTGACTTCAAAGGGGGTATTCTCATGAATAGTCGGGTAAGAGCGCCTAAGCGCCAAGTAATGCCGACGTATTTTCATACAAAAGACTCCTTTTTTGAAAATATGAAATTTTCCAATTATAACTTACACTTTTTGTTCTTGTTTTCTAGGTTACAATAAAAGGAGGAAATTAACAAATTAAGTTTGAAAATGGAGTGTGTATCATGAGAGATCCGGCGCCATGGCAAAAAAGGTATGAAAAAATGCTCATCCTTGCCCTTTTGTTCGGTCTGGTCAGCCAGTATTTGTTCGTTGGCGCGTCTGCCGGCATTTCGGTTATGGTGTTTGTCCTTGGGTTTTACGGCTTGTTCTTCTATTCCATAAAAGGGAGGATGGGAGGCTTTGAGAAATGGCAGGGGCAGGCGAGCTCGGGCTGGCTGCTGTTCATTCCTATTTTTCTGCTTACGCTGACCTATGCGATTTATAATAACCAGTTGTTTCGGCAGCTTAATTTATTTGCGTTGTTTGCTCTAATCGTTTCCCAAACGGTGCTCATGACGAGCAGCAGCGTAAAGCCCTGGTACAGGGGTGTATTCTATACGGAGCTGTTATTTTTAGCCTTGATCAAGCCTTTTGCGTTTATAGGCGTGCCGTTCAGTCTGCTAAACGAGCGCTGGAAAGGAAAAGAGAAAGGAGAACGCGGCACGAGAAGCAAGCTTGGCAAAATATCGCTGGGGCTGGTGCTCTCGGCGCCAATCCTCATTGTCGTCGTCGCTTTGCTGGCATCTGCGGATGAGATTTTTCTATCGTGGCTGCTTGAAATCCCAATTGTGATGGGGCGGTTCTCCTTAGGAAACGGGCTTTGGCGGATCATCGTGGCACTGTTTTTCGCTTTTTATGCTTTTTGCTACATATGGGGCCTGCTATTCAATAAAGCTGTCCCTTCGGCCAATAAGGCTGCCGAGGTTTCGGCGCCAGGCACGGTTCAGTCTTTCGGACGAATCGAGTTTGATCCGATTACGGCAGGGACGCTGCTGATCAGCATTAATTTGGTTTACGTCCTGTTTGTCGCCATTCAGTTTTCGTATTTATTCGGAGCGGCGAACGGACTGCTCCCGGACGGCGCTGCATACGCCGAATATGCGCGCAGAGGCTTTGCGGAATTAATTATGGTTGCGCTAATCAACGTGGTATTGCTCATGTGCGGGCTCCATCTGATTCGGCGAACCAGCGCAGCGGCGGAGCGGATTCGCAAGCTGTCGCTTACGGTGCTGATTGGCTGTACGATCATCATGCTTGTATCGGCTTACAGCAGGCTATCGTTATATGAAGAAGCCTACGGATACACGCAAACGAGGCTGCTGGTGCACGGATTCATGCTGTATCTAGGCGTTTTGCTCGTTATTGCGATGATTCGGATATGGAAAGAGCGTTTCTCGATGGGCAAGGCATATATCTGCGTTTCCATCATTGCTTTCGTCCTTATCAACTACGTCAACCTGGATGCCCGGATTGCCGCAAACAACGGCGAACGGTACGAGCGAACCCAGAAGATCGATGTCGCTTATCTCGGCACGTTATCGACGGACGCGATGCCGGCGCTGCGCAAGCTGCAGGCGGACCATCCGAAGCTTGCGGGACTGCAGGAAGTAATAGAGCAGCTGCAGGAAAAGGCGCATCGGCATGCGAAATGGCAGTCCTGGAATTTATCGAGGCAGAGAGCACTTGGCTCATTTGACCCGCCGCACGAATCGGATTATAGTCGAGGATAGCTGGCATTCCATCCCTATTCCTATGCCGGAGGCAGTCGTTGCTGCCGTTCCTCGTTTAGTATAAGAAGCAGAACGGGCTGCTAAATGACCAACAGTAAGGAGCTATGAATTCATGCGTATGTCCAAAAAACGGTGGCTTATCCTTTTGCCGATTCTTATTTTAGCCGTTATTGCCTTTCTCTACTATGAGAACAACGCTATCGGCATTACGAGATATAAGTTGAGCTCAGCTAAGCTTCCGGAAGGATTCGATTCCTACCGCATCGTTCAATTGACGGATCTGCACAGCAAAGCCTTCGGGAAGGAGCAGGGCAGCATTACGCGCAAGGTCAAGAAGCTGAAGCCCGATCTGATCGTCATGACCGGCGATTTGGTTGACAGCAGAAAATACAATGCCGAGACCAGCCTCATGCTCATGCGCAAAATGACTGAGCTTGCGCCTGTGTATTACGTTACGGGAAATCATGAATGGGGCTCCAGGTTCCCGGCATTAGCGAAGGGGCTGAGGGAGCTTGGCGTCCATGTGATGCGCAATGCTAACGAGATCGTAAAGGTGGGAGACGGGGAAATCCGCATCGTAGGCGTAGATGATCCGACCTTTAACCATGAAGCGGACGGCGATGTGGAAAGAATCAATGAACATATTGCGGCAGCTCTTGACGGGGTTGACCGCTCCGAGGAGCGTTATACGATTTTATTGTCCCATCGCCCAGAGCTGTTTGCGGAATACGTGAAAAATAATTTCGATTTGACCTTCTCCGGCCATGCCCACGGCGGACAGGTTCGCCTGCCGTTCCTCGGGGGATTGGTAGCGCCGGGCCAAGGCTTCCTGCCGAAGTATGACGGAGGCCAATATACAGAGGGCGATGCGACGATGATTGTTAGCCGCGGACTCGGCAACAGTATCATTCCGCAGCGGTTATTTAATCGGCCGGAGGTCGTCCTGGTCGAGCTTTCGGCTGGAGAGCAGAACTAAGGCCTCCTACAAGGTTTGACCGCTGTCCACCGTAATCATTTGGCCGGTCATCGCTTCTTGCTCCAATGCGGTACAGATCAAGCTGGCTATATCTTCTGGCGTTGAAATATGCTTGAGAAGCATTTGAGGGGCGAGCTTTTTCATTTGTTCTTCCCTGCCGGCCCACCACCTGGTCGCTACGGCGCCGGGGACAACGCAGTTGACTCTGATTTCCGGCGCTAAAGCGCGTGCCAGCGATTTCGTTAAACCGTGAACGGCCGCTTTGGATACGGCGTAGGGCAGCGAGGAGCCGAGTCCCGTTTGCCCGGCGATGCTGCCTAGATTGACAATTGCGCCTTGTTGATTCTTTCTCATATAAGGAGCAACCGCGCGCGCGCAGAAAAACATTCCCTTAACGTTCACTTGATAAAGCTCATCCCACACCTCCTCGGTTGCACCCTCTAAATCGTCAAAGGGGATATGCCGAGTAATGCCGGCATTATTGACGAGCAAATCGACAGCTCCGAAATGGCGCACGACTTGCTCCGCCATGTCTCTCACTTCCATATCCTTTGCGACATCCGCTTGAATGGCGACGGCGCGTCCGCCGCCATTAGTAATGAGTCGCACGGTTTCTTCCGCATCGTCTCTGGAGCGCGAATAGTTCACGGCGACGCTGACCCCGCGCGCGGCGAGCGCCAGGCTGGCAGCCCGTCCGATTCCCGTGCCTCCACCTGTTACGAGCGCGGTTTTGTATTTTAGATCCATGCCGTTCATCTCCATATGTTTGACCTTATAGCCTTCATTGTAATTGGCAGGTACTCATTTGTATAATTGAATAAAATGAATGATTAATTCAAAAAAAATGAACGGGTCATAAGGAGTGCAGCATGGATTTCAAAGCCTTAAAAACGTTTCAGATGATCGTAAAGCACGGCAGCTTCATACGCGCGGCAGAAGATATGAACTATGTGCAATCCACCGTTACGATGCAAATTCAAAAGCTGGAATCGGGGCTGGGGGTACAACTGCTTGAGCGAGGCAAAAAGGTGGAATTGACGGAAGCAGGCAGGCTGTTTTACGAGCAGAGCCTGCAAATTGTCAGAAATATGGAGCAGCTGCAAACGAACTTGTCTGATTTCCGATTGGGCGAGGTTGGCCATGTTCGCCTAGGGGTGACCGAGCCGACGGCCAGCTTCCGGTTACCGAAAATCTTAGCGCGATTTTTAGCTCAATTTCCGAAAATTAAAGTTTCGGTGGAATTGGCAGGCACGCCGGCATTAAGCGAAAGGCTGCTCTCAGGGGAATTGGACATCGCGCTTTGCGCCTTGCCGGACCGCGGTCCCGAGCTTTATTTTGAACCTTTGTTCAAAGAAACGTTTGCGGTCTTTATGCCGGAGAGCCACCCGCTTGCCCGTAAAACAGTCTTAACGCCGGATGATTTTGCAGGCCATCGGCTGCTCATAACGTCCGAAACCTGTCCTTACCGGCGTAAACTGGAGATGGTTCTGCGTGAATCGGGGAACGTCTCGCTGGATACGATGGAAATTGGAAGCATGACCGCGTTAAAACATTTTGTTGAAGCCGGTCTCGGAATTGCTCTGCTGCCGCGAATCGTTCTGGAGCCCGTTCCCGCAGGAATGACTTTTCGGGATATAAGCGGCAGCCTGATTGATATGACGTTCGGCATCCTCTCCAAGCCGTCTGAATACCCGCTCAAACGGGCGAGCACCAAGCTGTATCCGTTTTTGAAGCAGGAGCTGCTCGAGGATGCGGAAAGCACGGCTTTTATTAAGCAATAGATTGGTTTTAACTTGTCCGATGTGTTAAGATTTAGTCCTATATCGAAAGAGGACGTGAGTGACCGTGATCAATATTACAATTCCGGAACCGGATGTAACCATTACCAAGCAGCGCAACCCTCAGCTAAGCCATATTTATGGTTTTACTGATTTTATTCTGATTTCCAGAGATAAGGGCGGCTTCTTTATGTTTTACAATGACAAGGACGAATTGCTCTTTGTCGGCAAAGCGAGAAAGCTGAGACCGAGAATCAAGAAGCATTTTGAGGACAGCGTTTCGGTCATGAAAAACCACCGGGATGAGGTTGCCAAAATTGAGATTTACCTCAATGAGGATCCTGTCGAACGGGAAATTTATGAAACCTATATCCTGAATAAATTCAAAGCAAAGTACAATGTAGAAAAGGTTTTATACAAATAACGCACAGCGGCATGACAGAAACATTCGTTCATCGGTGAGAGGGCCCAAGGTCAAATTTCCGATGAACGAATGTTTTTTGTTTTTTTGCAGGTGTCTACCCAAAGCTCAAGCAGTTGCAGGCGCAATAGTTAAAGATAAAATCGTGGATATGAGAAAATGCGAAACAGGATGTGATTAAAATCGAACATGTATATGGAGATTATTTCATTAGCGACAATAAAGAGCTTTTAAAGCTGGATACGATATGCGCTTTTCTTTCCCGCAGCTATTGGGCCAATCAAAGATCCGTGGAGACCATAGTTAAGTCCATTAAACATTCGAATACTTATGGCGTTTATCATGGGGAAAAACAGATTGGCTATGCCCGTGTCGTTACGGATTGGGCAACGGTATATTACTTATGCGATGTTTTTATAGATGAGGAATATAGAGGCACAGGCGTCGGGAAGAAGTTAATCCAATTAATAACCGAAGAATATGAAGGGATTTTTGGCTTGCTCGGCACGCTGGATGCTCACGGCTTCTATGAACAATACGGTTTTAAGCATAATGCGGAACGATTTATGGTGAGAAGGCCGAGTTAAAATTGGCGATTTTTTTTAAAAAAGCAGCTGCCTTGTTTCAAATGGTTAAAAACGTGGTAATAGACTGTAAGTCTATTAGATCCAAAATGCAGATGGCGCAAATAGGATGCCCGGGACAAGTTTTCTTCGGAAACTTGTCCTCTGTTTGCGTCGGCGCAGTGAAGGCTTTCCCAAGCTTTTGTTGTGCCAATCGCAAGTGGTTTAAGTTATGATTGAAGCAGTAACAGAAATAATATGCTATTGACGGATGAGGGGCCAGCAATGAAAATCAGAACAAAGTTTATGATCGGCTATACCATCTTGATGTCGGTGATGCTCCTACTTGCCTCGGCAGGCATGAAAAATTTATCATCGCAATCGGAACAGCTTGAGAGTCTTCAGCATGAAAGATATGAGAAAATGCTGAAGTCCTATGAGGTGAGAGGTAAAATCAATCAAATAGCCGAAGGCATTTCAAGCGTGCTGATCCTGCCTACACAGGAAAATCTGGACCGCAACATGCCGATGATGAAGGAAGCGGGACAAACGGCAGCGGCGGCCTTTGAAGAATTGAAGGCGAAGTCCCAATCGGAAGTCGAAGACCAGGTGCTGAACCGGGTGACGACGACGGGCGAAAAGTACGTGGCTTACGCGGCCAAAGCCATTGAGCTGATCAAGCAAGGCAAGCCAGAGGAAGCAAGGGCTCTTCGGCAAGAGGAAGGGCTCGCCTATCAGAAGGAGATGCTGACCAGCGCCAACCAAATGGCAGATTTCCACCGGAAAGCCATGGACCGTATGCTTAATCAATCCGTGGCCGATAATCGCGCTACAATGATGATTATGAACATCGTTACGGCAATAGGACTGTTGATCGGAATCGGGGCCATGGTGTGGAATATGAGAAGCCTGGGGGATGGCTTGCAAAGCATTTCGGTGATGATAAAGGGGTTTGAGCAAGGGACCGTAGATGCTTCTACCCGCATTCAGAATATCCGGAGCGACGAGTTTGGCGACTTGGCGAAGGTTTTTAACGGATTAGCGGAAGGGATAGAGGAAAAGGCCGAGCGTGAGCTTATTTATAATACACGGATGGCGGAGGATAGCTGGGTTAAGTCTAACCTTGCCGACACGATGAAGGAAATTCAGAGCGTCAGCAACCTTCCAGACTTAAGCCGCAACTTTATCCAAGGCATAACGCCGCTAGTCTGCGCCCAGTTTGGCGCTCTTTATGTCCGGGAGGGGCTTGGTGAAAAAAATCTCTTGAAACTGCAAGGTGCTTTTGCATTCGGGGAAGAAGCAGATTTTGACAAGCTGTTTGTGTTTGGCCAAGGTCTGGTAGGCGAATGCGCGCAGAGCGGAGAGGCCTTTGTATTGAACGATATACCGGAAAATTATATTAAGATGCAGGCCGGTCTCGGCGATATCGTACCGAATCAGCTGCTGCTCATGCCCGTTAAGTATCAAAATCAGCTGCTTGCCGTAATTGAACTGGCTTCCATACGGCCGTTCACCGAGCTCGAGCGCAGATTGTTGGATGCGACGGCGGACAGCCTCGGCATTGTGTTAAACAATCTGTTAGGCCGGATGAAGGTGGAAGAGCTGCTTAGGGAATCCCAAGCTCTTGGAGAAGAGCTGCAGGTGCAGTCCGAGGAGCTGCTTTCGCAGCAAAAAGAGCTGAGGCAGTACAACGTGAAGCTGGAGGAACAAACGCGGCAGCTGAAAAAATCCGAGGAGCTGCTGCAAAGCCAGCAGGAGGAGCTGGAGCAGAGTAACGAAGAACTTCTGCACAATTCCCACATGCTTGAGCTGCAGATCAAGCAGACTGAGCTGAAGAACGAGCAGATCGAGCGGACAAAAGTTGCGCTTGAGAAACAGGCCGTGCAGCTCGCGCTTTCCTCCAAATACAAATCGGAATTTTTAACTAACATGTCGCATGAGCTGCGTACGCCGCTCAACAGCTTGTTGATTCTATCCCAAATGCTGCACGACAACAAGGAAGGCAATTTGACCAGCAAGCAGATTGAATTTGCGGGCACCATCTACACGTCAGGCAGCGATCTTCTGAAGCTGATCGATGAGATTCTTGATCTGTCCAAAATAAGCGCAGGCAAAATGAATGTTGTGACGGAGAATGTATCGCTCGCGGAATTGGAGCTGTACTGCCGCCGCAGCTTCGTCCCGGTCAGCATGCAGAAAGACGTGGTTTTCGAGACGAGCCTTGAGGAGGGGCTGCCGGAAGAAATCTTTACCGACAGCCATCGTTTGAAGCAAATACTCAAAAATTTATTGTCCAATGCCTTCAAATTCACCCGGCAGGGTTCGGTTACGCTATCGATTCGCAATGCGGATTTGGATGAATTCGAAGGGACGGATATAATCGGAAAATATATTGCTTTCGAAGTTAAGGACACCGGGATTGGCATTCCGGCGGACAAGCAGCAGCTTGTATTCGAAGCCTTTCAGCAGGTGGACGGCACAACCAGCCGCGTTTACGGCGGCACCGGCTTAGGGCTTGCCATCAGCCGCGAGCTGGCAGCGCTTCTAGGCGGGGCCATCAAGTTAACCAGCACGGAAGGCAGCGGAAGCAGTTTTACGCTCTATCTTCCGGAGTTCCATGTAAACGGCGAGCAGTCCTCGCACGAGCTGCATGACAGTATTCTAAGCAGGGCTTTTCAGGAGGCAGCCATCTCTGAGGAGATGCTGGTTAAGACGGAAGAAAATCGGGCGGCCGCCGAAAAGCTGCTTTCCGTCATAGAAGACGATTCGCAAAGCATCGGGCCCGAGGACCGGGTCGTTTTGATTATCGAAGACGATGTCAGCTTCGCAAAGGTGCTGCTGGATATCGCAAGGTCGCGAGGATTCAAAGGCATCGTGGCGCAGCAAGGCGATAAAGGCTTATCTTATGCCCGCACTTACCATCCCGATGCGATTCTGTTAGATATTCAATTGCCGGTTATTGACGGGTGGTCCGTTCTGAACCAGCTGAAGGAAGATTCGGAGACCCGGCATATTCCGGTTCATGTCATTTCCATAGTTGACGATATTCTGCACGGCTTATCCATGGGTGCCGTGACCTACTTGAAGAAGCCGATGGATAAGGATGGGCTGGACAAGGTATTTACGCATATTGAATCATTTCTGGAACATAATCTGAAGCGTTTGCTGATCGTTGAGAATGATGCGCTGCAGCGTGACAGCATCATTGAGCTGATTGGCCATGACGATATTTTAATAACGGCGGTGTCTACCGGCCGCGAGGCATTAGAACAGCTTCAGGAGCATCATTTCGACTGCATGGTGCTGGACTTGGGACTGCCGGATATGTCCGGCTTCGCTTTGCTGGACGAGATCCGCAAAGATGAGAATAATCGGGAATTGCCTATCATTATTTATTCCGGCAAAAAACTGGATGTGAAGGAACAGCAGCGCCTGAGCAAATACGCAGGCACGAATATCATTAAGGACGTGAAGTCGCCGGAGCGCTTATTGGATGAGACGACGCTGTTCCTGCATCGCGTCGAAGCTAATTTGCCGGAAGAGAAACGGGATATGCTGCGTAAGCTGCACAGCGTTGAGACGATTTTCGAAGGCAAAAACATCCTGATCGTCGACGACGATATCCGCAACGTGTTCGCCCTCTCCAGCTTGCTCGAGAGCTTCAAGATGAACATTGCTTTTGCCGAGAACGGGAAGGAAGCGCTGGAGCAGCTCCAGAAAAATCCGCAAACGGATTTAATCTTAATGGATATCATGATGCCTGAAATGGACGGCTACGAAACGATGCGTGAGATTCGCATGAGGCCTGAATACGACAAGCTGCCGATCATAGCGGTGACCGCCAAAGCGATGAAGGATGACCGGGACAAATGCGTCGAAGCCGGTGCCTCGGACTATATCGCAAAGCCTGTCAATACCGAGCAGTTACTATCTTTAATGAGAGTGTGGTTGTATAAATAGGATGGAAAACAATCAAGAGGATGAACGGGAACGGATCGAGATCGAACTGCTGCTTGAGGCGGTGTTCCGTTTTTATGGCTATGATTTTCGCAATTACTCCTATTCGTCGATACGCCGGCGTATTTGGCACCGCATCCACTCGGAGAGGCTGACCACCGTCTCGGGATTGATGGAGTGCATCCTGCATAACCGCGAATACATGGACCGGCTGCTTGCGGATATGACTATCCACGTGACGGAGATGTTTAGGGATCCGGAGGTGTTTAAGTCCTTTCGCGAGAATGTAGTGCCTTTTCTCCGGACTTTGCCCTTAATCCGTATCTGGCATGCTGGATGCTCTACAGGGGAAGAGGTATATTCGATGGCCATTCTCCTGCAAGAGGAGGGCTTGTATGAGAAAACGCGGATCTACGCGACGGATACCAGTGCCGACGTGTTGAAGATTGCCAGAGAGGGCGTATACCCCATCGGCAAAATGAAGCAGTACACCCGAAATTACCTGGAGTCGGGCGGCCAGGCCTCCTTTTCGCAGTATTACACGGCCAAATACGATTCCGTTGTCTTTCAAACCGAGTTAAAGCGGAACATTGTTTTTGCGCAGCACAATCTGGTTACGGACAGCTCTTTCAACGAGTTTAACGTGATTCTATGCCGGAATGTCATGATCTACTTCAACAAACAGCTGCAGCATCATGTACATGGCCTGCTGTACGACAGCTTGAGTAGGTTTGGCGTGCTTGCGCTCGGCACCAAAGAGTCGATTAATTTTACCCGGCATGCCGACGCATACGAGGAGCTGGACAATCCGAACCGGCTGTACCGCAAGGTGAGATAAAGGGAAAGACAGGTGATGAAGATGGAGGTCCAGGTCAACATCTTGTTAGTTGATGATAATCCGGACAATTTATTGGCTCTGGAAGCGGTATTAGATAACGAAAGTTATCGCTTAGTCAAATGTTTGTCCGGTGAGGAAGCGCTGCGGAGCCTGCTTAAGAACGAGTATGCGGTCATTGTCTTAGATGTTCAAATGCCGGGAATGGACGGCTTCGAAACCGCGCGTTTGATAAAGTCCCGAGAGAAGACCAAAGAGATTCCCATTATTTTTATATCCGCGACCCGAAGCGAATCCGAGCATTTTTATGCGGGCTATTCCGCTGGCGCGATTGATTATATGATTAAACCGTTTATTCCGCAAATTCTCCGAACCAAAATCGAAGGCTTCGTCAGCATGTATTTAAGCAATAGGAAGCTGCAGCTGCAGACGGAGCTGCTTCATCAGAAAACCAGGGAATTGGAGAAGATGAACAAGGAGCTTTTACGCACTGCCTATAAACTGAACAAGACGGAAGCGCAGGCCAGAATCGTAAGGGAGACCTCGATGGATACGATGGTCACCTTTGATCAGAACGGGATGATTCTTATGGCAAATCCTGCGCTTGAGAAGATGTTCGGATACCTGGAGGAAGAGGTTGCCGGAGAACATATGTCCATGCTTCTTCCTTCTTTTCTGGAAATCGACTACACCCGCGAAGCCAGTGATCCGGACACGGGGATGCTCGGAAAGCTGATCGAACTCCAGCCCAGGCGCAAAGACGGATACTGCTTTGATGCCGAAATTCAAATCGGCACCGCTATGGTCGAAGATGAGCCTATTTATGCCTGTACGATTAGCGATATTACGCAGCGCAAGCAATATGAGAAAGAGATCGTTGCGGCTAAGGAAGCTGCGGAGATCGCGTCCCGTGCCAAGTCGGAGTTTCTAGCCGTGGTTAGTCATGAAATCCGTACTCCGTTGACCGGAGTGATGGGTATGACCTCGCTGCTGATGGATACGGAGCTGACAGAGGAGCAGAGGGGCTACGCTGACATTATTATGAAAAGCGGCGACACCTTATTGTCGGTCATCAACGACATCCTTGATTATTCCAAAATCGAATCCGGCAAGATGGAGCTTGAGGAAGTGCCTTTTCAAATAGCGGCTTGCGTTGACGAGACATTCGACTTGTTCACGGCAAAATCGAAACAAAGGAATTTGCAGATGAATTATTATGTGGACCCGCTGCTGCCGGAGTATATAGAAGGTGACATAACGAAGCTGCGTCAGGTGCTTATCAATTTGGTAGGCAATGCGGTGAAGTTCACCAAGGAGGGAAGCATTGATGTCGATGTAACGCTGGCAGCCGACTTAGGCTCCTCGCTTATGCTGGGCATTTCCGTAAAAGACACGGGGGTTGGGATCTCAAGGGAAAACCTTCCTTTGCTCTTCCTTCCATTCTCGCAATTGGATTCCTCGATGACCCGCAGATACGGAGGTACAGGCCTTGGCCTCGCCATTTGCAAAAACCTGGTCCAGATGATGGGCGGTACCATTAGCGTGGACACGGATGAGGACAAGGGGGCTACCTTTATGTTCACGGTTCGCGTAAAACCCCATTACTTAATCACCGAGCAAGAGGCTCCCGTCCTGGAGGCCGGAATGCATTCGGACGCCATCCATCATTCCCTTACGGGAGCGCTGGAAGAAACGGAAAACATGAGAGTAAACCCGATGCGTATTCTGATCGCGGAGGATAATGAAATCAATCAGACGCTGTCGCTGCGGATGCTGGAGAAGCTGGGATACCAGGCTGATTTGGCCCCGGACGGCAGTCAGGCGCTGCATATGGCTAAGGAGAACCGTTATGATTTGATCCTAATGGATATTCAGATGCCGGTAATGGACGGATTGGAAGCAACACGCAGGATATTGGGCGAGCTGCCTGCCGGTGAAAAGCCGATTGTCGTTGCAATGACGGCAAATGTGCTGTCGGGGGAGCGGGAGAGATGCTTGGAGGTCGGCATGAAGGATCTCATAAGCAAGCCGATTAGTTTTCAAATACTGAAAGAAATGATCGAACGGTACAGTGCCGGATCAACCGCTCCTCATAAACAGCAGGTCCATTAACATAAATAAAGCCGCAGCCTGATTCCAAAGTGGAAGGCTGCGGCTTTATTTGGCTCTCTTCGTCTACCATTGGATTCCGCTCAATTCGGAGTATACGAATCTTCATGAGTAAAATTCTAAAATAAGAGAGTATAGGGACGGGTACAATTTATCGGCCATCGCTCCGCCTCGCGCCTTGGGACCTGCGGCTTACGGCTTACGGCTCATTTTTGGCGATTTACACGAAATTATTGCGCCGAAAACATTTTCATAGATTTCAGATACTAATATGGAAATGTGTTGAACAACTTTTTCGGGAGGTATTCATTTGAGCAGCGGCAATGAACAGAAGGGCATGAATCGGAAGGAATTTTTGAGAATAGGCGGCTTGAGCGCGTTGGCACTAACGGCTGGGGCGGCAGGCGTTCCCGGAAATCTATTTTCCGGAACGGCTTTCGCGAAAGAGAATGAAAAACCGAATGCTAAGCCGAATGGGGAAGCCAAGCTTCATTTCAATTCGGACGGCACGTTCAAAATCGTCCAGTTCAACGATACGCAGGACGATGAGGATATCGACCCGCGCACGGTGCAGCTTATGGAACGGGTGCTGGATGAGGAGAAACCGGGATTTGTCGTTTTAAACGGGGATAACATAACCGGCGGAACCGACACGCCGGCCGAAGTGAAGAAGGCGATTAATAATATAGCGATGCCAATGGAAGAACGCGGAATCCCTTGGGCGATTACCTTCGGCAACCATGATGAGGATTCCACGCCAAACAGCGGCATCAATGAAGAAGCAATGCTGCAAATTTATCGCTCTTATAAATACAACAAAAACGAGAACGGCGAGAAAGGCATCACGGGTACAGGGAATATGAATCTGTTGATCGGCGGACACGACAGTAAAAAAACCGTATTTAACATGTGGCTGCTGGACAGCGGCAGGTACGCGCCGAAGGAAATCGCCGGTCAAGATTTTGAAGGCTATCCGACATGGGACTGGCTGAAAAATAATCAAGTCAACTGGTATTACGAAACGTCCGAGGCACTCGAGAAGCAGCACGGCCGAAAGATTCCGTCACTCATGTTCATCCATATCCCGCTCTGGGAATACCGGTTTATGTGGTTCGCCAGCGTGGATGGCAGAACGGAAGCCGATCATGCCCGAGCCGTAGTGAAGCATGGCATCGTTGGCGAGCGGAACGAGGAAGAGTGTCCGGGCCCGATTAACAGCGGCATGTTCTCCGCAATTCTCGAGCGCGGCGACGTCAAAGGCGTATTTTGCGGGCATGACCATGTAAATACGTATTCCGGCAATTATTACGGCGTCATGCTCGGTTACTGCGGAAGTACGGGGTTCGGCGCCTATGGGCTGGAAGGTGCAGAGCGGAACAGACTGCGCGGCGCCCGGGTGTATAATTTGCAAGCCGCGGGTAACGATGTCAAAGTCGACACTCATTTAGTATTCGCAAAAGATTACGGCATTGATTTAACGGCGAACTAATACGCCCGCCAAAATCAGCGGATGGCATGGCTCGATCGAGACGGTGATGGAGCAGCTTTTGATCATAAAGAAGAAGGCCCGCCGGAGCTCGGCGGGCTTTTTTCTTGTGCTGCGCCGTAAGCCATGAAGGTAAAAAAAGAATTATTTTGTTAAGCGGGTATATAAATATCGATCTGGCTGTCTTCGCTGTCCAGGGTATGAATATCGCTCCAATATTCAATATCGATCGGCCGTTCGCCATAGGTATGATTTATAAAATCGTAAGTTGCACCAATCTGTGATTCATGGCCTTTATGTATAATTTTGATGAAGCGGCCGGATGGTACCGTATGAGCGATCATGCCATAAGGGATTTTATCAATCGAGGTTACTTCGAAGGCGATCACATGTTGAAAGGGCACATCGGGTGTCCAGTGGCCGTCTTGCGGATAAATTTGAATTAAATAGATTCCGGTTCCTTTTGGATTTTCAATTTCGTCCATTCGCTGCTGCAAGCCTTCGCGCAGCGCTCCTACAATTTTCGATTCTAGCACATGGTTCAAACTTTCCGTTATTGAGAAACCAACCAGCTTGAGCTCTTCTCTTTCCATCGCATCGACTTGATGAGCAGCCATCCTTATCGTCCTCCTCATTATATGGAAAATATACCCACACATATAATAGCGAATATATGTTCGCTTGTAAAGATTGGATTTCTCGCGGCACGCATTTTGCAGCGCTGGATGCGCCGGGTCTATTGGCTCCCGAGCTGCAGGCTTTCTTCCGCCGCTTCCGATAAAAGCAGCAAAGAAGGTTTTAGTCCGCTGTACGCAGAAAGTAATGGGAATCAGAAAATAAACGCGTGATATTTCACATGGGAGGAACCTCAAATGAAGCTGGACCGTCTGCTCTCCATTACCATGACGTTACTGAACCAACCCCGCGTCAGTGCGACCGAGCTGGCGGAGCGCTTCGAGGTTTCTTTGCGCACCATTTACCGGGATATGGATTCGATCAACCAGGCAGGCATTCCGATTGTGTCCTTTCCCGGATCAGACGGAGGGTATGAGATTATGCCAGGCTACCGCATAGACAAACAAATCTTGTCCCTTGATGACTTTTCATCCATTATTTCAGCGCTGCGTGGAGCGCAATCGGCTACGGACAGCTGGGATATCCATGGGCTGCTGGAGAGAATAGGCGCTTTATTGCCTGCTTCATCCAGTTCGGTTAACGCGGGTAACGTGGATTTTGATTTCTCCCCGGTCCCCAATGACAAAGAAAAAATCGAACCGCTGCACAAAGCGATAAAGGAGCTTAGGCTGGTTCGCTTTGACTACCTGGACAACAAAGGACAGCAAACCGGACGGACAGTGGAGCCGATGGGGCTTTTTTTAAAGGGATATGTTTGGTACCTATACGGCTATTGCCTTACCCGGCAAGCTATCCGCGTTTTCAGGCTTTCCCGCATTCTTCAGTTGCGGAGCTTATCGGATTCATTCGTTAGGCGGCCTTATACCCTGCAGGATGTCGAGCAGCAATTCATGGGGCAGGCTACTTTCACCAAGGTGAGGGCGGTGCTGCGATTTCACCCGGAAGCGAAGACTAGGGTAAGAGATGAATTCGGTTTTGACAAAGTAATCGATAACCCGGATGGCACCATGTCGGTCATCACCCATTATTCCTCTACGGAGCGGGCTATTCGGAATATTTTAAGCTACAGCAGCTTAGTCACGGTTATAGAGCCTCCCGATTTAATTGAAGAGCTGACCCGGCATATTAAGAAGCTGGCGGAGCTCTACCGCATAAAATAACCGTCCCATTGGACAAAAAGAGACCCACAGCATTCGGTGCTGTGGGTCTTCATATATATATTACAAAAGGGGGTTGTTTTTATTATAGGCGGTTTTCATTAAAACGAGATGAAAATTAGATTTCATGTTTATTACAAATGATTGGAAATGCCTGTAAAATTCACATTCATATCATGGAGAGATACGGAATACACTTGTTAAAAGCAGAAAACTTGTCCGAACACGCTTATCAGAGAGGATGAAGGATGACGATATGAAAAACGCACAATCGGGTATTGCGATTTTAGGGATGGGCACGGCGGTGCCGCCTTATTTGGTAGACCAAGCCGATACGGCGCGCAGGCTGGTCGATGCGCTGAGCGAAAAGCCGGATTCCGCCCGATGGGGCAGAAGGATATTTAAGCAATGCGGCGTGCAAAGCCGCTATACCTGCGAGCCGAACCTGCTGGCGGAAGCCGCCGAATGCCGCTATCTGCCAAGCGCTTCGCCGGAGGCGGCCCCTTCGACGGCTGAGCGGATGGGCGTCTATAAGCGGGAATCCGTTCCGCTCGGCCTGCAAGCGGCAAGACAAGCTCTATCTGATGGCGATGTTGCGGCTGCTGACGTGACGCATCTCATAACGGTCAGCTGTACGGGGCAGTTTTTGCCCGGAATGGATGCGGCGTTGATCCGCGAATTGGGCTTGTCGACTGAGGTAACGCGCATACCGCTTAATTTCCTTGGCTGCGCCGCCGGTCTTAAAGCCATCGGCTTATCCCGCCAAATCGTGGCAGCCGACAGCGCTGCCCATGTATTAGTCGTTTGCGTCGAGCTGTGCACGCTGCATATCCAGCCTTCAGGCGACAGAGATTCGCTGTTTGCCGCCTCCTTCTTTGGTGACGGGGCATCTGCCTGTGTCGTTGGGGCGGCCAAGCCCTTTCACAAGCCTATTTTCACGCTCGGCCAGGAGCGGTCTGTCCTGCTTCCCGACTGCGCAGAAGAGATGGTATGGGAGGTAGGCAACCATGGCTTTGACCTCTATCTTTCCCCGAATATTCCGAAGCTGATCGGTGATTTCATTCCTGCCGAGGTAGAGCGGCTGTGCAGCGAGGAGGATTTGGAGCTATGGGCGATTCATCCGGGCGGGAAGGGGATTATTGATATTTTGCAAAATAAATTCGGGCTTACGGATGAGCAGACGGCGCACAGCCTTGGGGTGCTGCGCGACTACGGCAACGTATCCTCGGCTACGATTCTGTTCGTGCTGAACGCGATGAGGCTTCATCTTGAGGAGAGCGGCTCGGGACCGGCGAGCGGCATCGCTTTAGCCTTCGGTCCAGGCCTGACGGCGGAAATGATCAAGATCGCTTATGTTCCTGCCGTGCTTGAGAAAGAACGGGAGCCGGCTGCGGACGGGGCGTATGTCTAGAGGGCTGCGCAATAGGGCATCGGCTGCGGAATTAATGGATGATTTTTCGGCGGGGGGCTCAGAGCTTCGGGAAGCGCTGCGTCACCTTCGCCGGTTAAACCGGATTTTTGCGGCTTCTGCGCCGACGGTGCATGGCGTCAAGAAGTTATGGGTACAAGCGGGTAAGCCGAGGGTCTTATCGGTATTGGATATCGGTGCCGGCTCCGGCGACGTGAACAAGCGGCTGCTGAAGTGGGCGGATGAAGAGCGGATTACGCTGGCTATCCGGCTTGTGGATGTCACCGAGGAGGCTTGCGAGGAAGCGAGGCTTATTTTTCGGGATGAGCCTAGGGTGCAGGTTAAGCGGGGAGACCTGTTTGCCATGCCTGCTGAGAGTGCGGATATCGTGACGGGAACGCAATTTCTTCATCATTTTGATGATAGGGAGCTGCCGAATGCCGTCCGAAGCATGCTGAATGCCGCAAGGCTGGGCGTGGTCATTAATGACATTCATCGCCACTGGCTTGCGTGGGCGGCCGTGTGGCTGACGACGCGGCTGATTTCTTCCAATCGCTATATCCTAAACGACGGTCCGCTATCGGTGGCCAAAGGCTTTCGCGCGAAGGATTTGCAGAAACTCGGCTATGCGCTTGGAATTCCTGGCCTTTCCTACAGTTGGAGACCTTTGTTTCGTTATGCAGTCGTCATTAGCAAGGAATAGGCAAACAGAGCTGACGGAGTTGAGCGGAATGACAACGATTCATGATGCAGCCGTACTTGGCGCGGGCTTGGCGGGAAGCAGCATAGCGAAGTCGCTCGCGGATAAGGGCTGGGACACGCTGCTGCTTGACCGTCAGCATTTCCCCCGGCATAAGGTATGCGGGGAGTTTCTGTCTCCGGAGTCGCAAAGCACGCTGCAAGCACTGGGCATAAGCGACGCTATAACGGCATTGGAGCCGAGCAGCATAGAGCGGATACGGTTGATTTTTGAAAATGGCGCCGAGGTGGAAATACCGCTGCCCGGGAAAGCGTCGGGGCTAAGCCGCTTCGCCCTGGACTCCGCCATTCACCTTGCTGCCCAGCACGCGGGCGCGAGACTGGAGACGGGGACAACGGTTACGGCGGTCCGTCCCGCGAAGCACGGCTTTAGCATTGATATCAAGCAGAACGGACAGGCCGGCACGGTAGAAGCAAGGACCGTCATTGCTGCTTGGGGAGCGAGCAAGCGGGCGGGGCTGCCTGGCTTTCGGCAAGCAGATTCGGCCAAACCTTCGTATATAGGCTTGAAAACCCATTATCACGGCTTGGTTATGGAGCCGGTCATCGAGCTGTATTTTTTCCGGGGCGGTTATTTAGGGTTATGTCCGATCGAAGGAGGCCTTGTAAACGCGTCGGCATTGCTGCAGCGGGATGCTTTTGTCAATGCGGGCAAAACGATCCTAACGATTATTCAAGCCGCTGCGAGGCGGAACCCGAAGCTGCAGCGGAAGCTGGCGCATGCGCAGCCTGTATCAGGGTCACAGGCAGCTGTCTCGCCGGTCTACTTGAACCGCAAGCCGCTGGCATGGGATCAGCTTCCGCTGCTCGGCGATGCGGCTGCGATGATCCCGCCGCTTTGCGGCGACGGGATGTCGATGGCGCTGCGGTCGGCAGTCCTATGTGCGCCGCTTGCAGACAGCTGCTTGCGCGGGGATCTGTCGGTATCCGGATGGCAGCAGGCTTACACGAAGCTGATCCATCGGGAGTTTAAGGGCGCGCTGCGTTGGGGCAGCCTCCTGCAATGGCTGTTCAGTATGCCGAATGCCGAGAGCTGGATGCCGCAAGCAGCAAGGCTTGCTCCCGGCATAGCGGAGGCGCTTGTGCGCGCAACCAGATTAAAGCCATACCGGCCCTAATGAACGCAATCGATACCGGAAGGAGCGGAGGGATGTGATCAATGGCTTAGCTCAGCTTTCCTTCCGGTTTCCGAGGGTGTTCATTTTCATGTGGACGGCCGTCCTATTGTTTATGGGCGTTTATGCGTTGAAGCTGGATACCGTCGTTCAGGATCACGGCTTGTACCCGCAGGATGGCTCCTATGCGCAGGTGCAGCAGGTGCTGGCATCTGAATTTAATATCGCCGAAGCCCCAGTCTTGCTGCTCTTTGAGAAGGAAAACGGTGTTACCCGGGCCCGTTTTCTTCGTTTTATCGGGCAGGTGCTGCAGCGGGTTGAGGAGATTGAAGGTTTAGAGGAGCTGGTGTCCCCGCTTGAGCGGCGAGGGATGCTGGAAGAAAACCATGCTTACGCGCTCCTTGCTTTCTCGCATCCCCCCTATCGGATGAATAACGTACTGAAGCAGCTGAAGGGGCTGCTGCCGTCCTCCAACGGAATATCGGTCAAGATTACCGGAAAATCGGCCATCCAGGCGGATGTTAATGAAGCTAGCCATAAAGATTTGGCAAAAGCCGAGCTTATCGGCATACCGCTGGCATTTCTGGTCATGTGGCTTGTTTTTCGAAGAGTCGCGACTGCGCTGATCCCTATTGCGATTGGAGTGGCGGGCGTGCCGATTGCGATGGGACTCCTATACGGGTTGGGCACGAAGCTGGCGTTATCCAATTTTGTTTTGAATGTCATTCCGATGGTAGGGCTCGCTTTAAGCATTGATTTTGCGCTGATGCTCGTCAGCCGGTTCCGCTTAGAACTCCAAGGGAGCCCAGACCCTGCCGAGGCGCTGACAGAAACGATGAAGACTGCCGGAAGGGCAGTTTTTGTGTCGGCTGCCAGCGTTTTCTTGGGATTGCTTAGCTTCATCTGGATTCCGCTGCCGATGTTCTCCTCCATTGCACTCAGCGCGATGACTGTGGTTGCCGTATCGCTGCTGCTGGCATTTTCGCTGCTGCCGGCTCTTTTTGCCGTGTGCCTGCCTGTTTTGTATAAGGCAAACAAGGGCAAGAAAAAAGCCGTCCAAACCGGATTTTGGGAGGGTCTTGCACGCTTGGTCATGAAGAGACCGGCTGTCACGGGCTTGTTAGCCGCAGGCTTGCTTTTGCTGTGCATACTGCCATTGAGAAACATGCAGGCAGCTGTTCCTGATGAGACCTCATTGCCGCAAAGCTACGATTCACGGCTGGCTGCGGAAGTTTACGCCGCTGTATTCGAGCAGCCATCCGAATCGAAGGTTTGGGTTGTTGTCGAAGGTAGAGCTATGTTTCTCCGGCAATCGGATTGGACGGAAGCCTTTGCGCTGACGGAACGGTTGAAGCATGATCCGGACGTGAAAGAGGTCAACTCAATATTTTCTGGGCTTAGGCTTTCGCCGGAGCTGCTGTCGGCGCTTGTCCAGAAGCCGCTGCAAAAGAAGAAATACGAAAAGGCGCTCCAGCCGTTTCTGAGCGGGAACCGGCTGCTGCTGCAGGTGACCCTAGCGGACGAGCCATCCTCGGATGCAGCCATGAAGTGGGTGAGGGGATGGGAGCAAAAAGCGCTGTCATCGCCGCTGGATTTCACGCTGGGCGGCGAAGCGAAATACCAGCAGGAAGTTCATGATCTTATATTCGGCAGTTTGGGCCGCGTGCTTCTCTTTTTGCTGCTATCCAATTTTATGGTCCTTTTTATCGCCTTTCGGTCCGTGCTCCTCGCGGTTAAGACGATCCTGCTGAATCTGCTGAGCATAGGCGCTTCCTTCGGCATACTGACGTGGATTTTCACAGAAGGTCGATGGGGGATGGAGCCTGGCAGTATCGCGATTATGATTCCGGTCTTTATTTTCGGTCTCGTCTTTGGCATAAGCATGGATTACGGCGTATTTCTTGTCTCGCGGATGAAAGAGGAATATGACAGAACAGGCAGCAACGAACAGGCTGTTCGAAAGGGACTGTCATCCGTAAGCAGCATTATTACCGCAGCCGCTGCCATCATGATTGCCGTTACCGCTCCTTTCGCCTTCGGCGAGGTAGTCGGGGTGAAGCAGCTTGGCATCGGCATCGCAGCCGCTATCTTTCTGGATGCCACGATCGTCAGAATGGTGCTGGTGCCTTCCTTAATGATGCTGCTCGGCAAATGGAACTGGTGGGCGCCGCGTTGGTTGAAGTAGCGCCGGGTGAAACATAATGGAAGAACTTCCGTCTAATAGGTTATCTAGCCTTAAAGCGATAGGGAGAAGGAGGACCGATGGTGACTAGGACGAGGGTAAACAGAGTGATTATTGGACTAGCAATTGTCTTGGTGCTGTCGTGCGCCTACATTTATGCATCGAAAAATGAAAAAAGCCTTGAAACCTCCAAAGAAGGCGATGTCACTACCGAGGGACCGGGTTTGACCCTTTCGAATGTCAGTCAATTAGATCGCTTTATCGATGACATAAATGCGAAGAAGGAGAGTGAAGTAAGAATCGTTTCCCAAACGGACGAAGGGGATCTTCTTATTACGGAGCTAATCTATGACGGCCGTAAAATCCTGCATCGCTACGATAACTCGCGAGACGACTTTGCGGGCGCTTTTAGGGGCGTCAGGGATACCGTTTGTACAGGTGCCGGCAAAGAGGAAACAGATACAAATATTCGCTACTATATCAAAGGCTGTAAATGGAAGGATGCAGGATCGGTGAGCACCGGAGAGAACTATTATTTATTAGCCGTGCCGAAGGGCTGAGGAGATTGTCTATCGAATACAAGAGTCATGATGGAAAGGGCTGAGCAGTATGGCGATTAAAGCGGTACTCTTTGATTTAGACGGTACGTTGTTAGACCGTGATGCGTCACTTGCTTTATTCGTCAGCGATCAATATGATCGGCTTCCTCCTCTGCAATCCGTAGCAAAAGCTATTTTCGTTCAGCGTTTTATCGAGCTCGATAATCATGGCTATGTTTGGAAGGACAAAGTTTACCGGCAGCTTATCGAAGAGTTTTCGATCGCGGGGATGGATTGGCAGACGCTGTTAAGTGATTATCTGAATGGCTTCAAAAGGTTTTGCATCGGTTTTCCGCATCTATTGCCTATGCTTACAGAGCTCAAGAGCCGCGGGCTGAAGATCGCGCTGGTCTCTAACGGTTATGGGCAATTTCAATTCGATAATTTCGAAGCGCTGGGAATCAGCCCTTTATTTGACGAGGTGCTGATATCGGAATGGGAGGCGCTGCGCAAACCCGACCCGGCCATTTTTATGCGAGCCTTGAACAAGCTCGGAGTAAAAGCCGAAGAAGCTGTTTTTGTAGGCGATCATCTAATTAACGATATTAAAGCCAGCCGTGCCGTAGGAATGAAAGCCGTATGGAAGCGGAACCCGCCACTTACTCCTTTCGATGATGCGTTTGGGGATGCCGATGGAGTAATCGATGATTTAGGGGAGCTTGTCCAGATCGCGCTAAGCCTCCCGTCCGTGCCGGCAAATAACCGATAGAGGAGAACGGAAATGAACGATCTCTTGCAAATCCGTCCGATGATACAACCGGATGTTGAAGTGGTTTTTCAAGCACTAGAGGAACATGGAATTGGCAAACCGCTGGATTACATTAAGCGCTGCGCGGAACAAAATATAAGAGGAGTCATATACGAGGATAAGCAGGTCGAGCCTGGCAGCTACGTAAAGGTTGGCCATGATTTAGCTTTGTATTTGATTAAAGAGCAGAAGGATAGAGATTAGGCGCCTAACCGGTGTTAGTTAAATAAGAACCCTCCGTTGGTTTGCCGATAGCGCCAAAGAACCGGCCATTAGACATGCCGGATTCCTATAAACAGGCATTTGCCTTTGCACGTTAAAAAGACCAGTCCAACGCGTTATGCTCGCGATAGACTGGTCAATTTTTTAAAAACAGGCTGTTCGTTTATTCGGACGAAGCGACCGTTTGCAGGCGGCTGCTTGCAAATTCGCGCACGCTTCGCCACTCGGCCAAATGGCTCTCCAGCTGCTGAATTAATGTATCTACGCCTTGGATAAAAGGAACCTGGCTGCCCGCTTGGATCATGGCGACGGATTGAAGCGTATCCGCGGTTAGGGCGCTGTGAGCGGGAAGAGCGGCAGCGAGCCGGTAAAGAGCATCTTCAACGGGAGTAGCTGAAGCGGCAGTCGGACTTTGCTTCGGCGTCTCGGAAGCCTCCGGCTTAGCCGGTTTCTCCGCCTTAGGGGCTGCCGGCTTGGGTTCAGCGGGCGGTTTGGCGCGCTCCGCTTTGTTCTGCTCATGGGTTGACCAGGTTTCGATGAGTCCGCTTCCGGTTTTGAAGAGCAGCTTGTCCTTAGTGCTGTCAGAAATGGTTTTGTCCTTAAACAGCTTCGCTATTTTCTTCACATCGCTTACGGGCAGCTCATCGCGGGCTGCAATCAGCGCAAGCGGATCACGATGCTCCATCGGCAGATCCTTCAGCGGAAGCAATTGATCCTCGGTCAGCTTGTCTTTCTTAATCTCGGTGCCGCTGACAATCAGCTTCTTTACTGCATTGCTGAATTTCAGCAGCTCGCATTTGTTCTTGATATAGGATTCTGGCTTGCCCAATTTCCCGGACAAAAATTTGGTTGAGCTCCGGAATTTCGAATCATTCAGCAGTTTATGGAAGGCTTCGGCTTCCTCGATCGGCGAGAAGCCTTCACGCGTCAAATTTTCCGCAATCTGCTCCAAATAGATCTCCATCTCGTCCGTTACGGTAGAAACGATACAAGGAATGGTCGGCTTTCCAAGCATTTTGCTGGCTTTGTAGCGACGGTTGCCGTAAATGATCTTATACCGTCCGTTGCTCGTCGTTCTTACTTTAATGGGGGAGAGCAGGCCGATTTCGTCTATGCTTTTCATTAATTCCTGCAAGGCTTCCTCGTCAAACTGATACCTGGGCTGATCGGTATCCTCGTCTATTAAATCCGTTACAATTTCAATGATATCCATATGATTTCTCCTTAAGGTTTTGCTGCGTTTTCAATGTTCGGAGCTTGTTGATGACTTCCTCTATTATATAGCAAGGGCGGAAATGAGGAAACGATTGGCGCAGCATTCAAATTGTTTTGCATTTTTGGAAGGGAATGAAACAAATGATGGGCGCTGAACGTTTTTATATAGTAAAAGGGGGAGATGGATAATGATGCGAATGAGGAAAGCGGCGCTCATCCTTTTGCTGACTGGAGGAATGCTCCTGGCCGCCTGCAGCAATAAACCGTACGGTCATTATCGGGATGATCAAATGATCGGCTTCATCGACACTTTGAACAATCAGGAGCAGACAGTCGGCTTCAATATTTCGGAATGGGCGAAACGCGATGAGCCGGGTCCGGCTATAGCTGATTGGGGCGCGAGCTATGAGGCTCGCGTGCTTCCTGGCACGAAAATTACCAATGAAGCAGGCGAGAAGCTGGGCTGGGAGGATTTGAGGCATGGACAGAAGGTTCAGATCAATCCGCCGACCACCGAGAAAATAACGGAAACGCCGGATGAGCTCATTATTTTGTCCATGTCGAACGAAGAACTGCTTGCGAGAGCGGGATTGCTTGCCGGCCAGAAAGGCAGGTACAAAACGACGGTTGTACACGATAAAGACATGCCCCAGCCCTATCCCGTGGAGGAGATCGAGAAGGACGCTAGAATGTACTTAACGGCGGATACGGATGGATGGCGTATAACCCGAGCTATGTGATGGATGTGAAAAAGGCATTTCGTCTCGAAACCCTCCCTATATTCCTCGTATTCGACACAGAGAAGCTTGTGCTGAAGACGGACCGTTTGGAAGAAGTAACGGCGTTCATCAGCTCGATGGAAAAATAAATCTGTTATAGTTGTCTATTGCACAAACGGCGGTGTAGAGTGTAGAGAAGAAGCCCCGTTTTGCAGGTGCGCCGATACCAGCCCAATATTTGTGTGCTGCTCCGTGCTGCCGCTCATGGTAGTTAAGTCCCTTAACTACCTCTTGGTCCTTGCTGCAGCTCCGGTTGTTAAGTCCCTTAACTACCATTATGTGTTCTGTGCTGCCGCTCCAGGTAGTTTAATCCATTAACTACCATTCCATGGTTCAAGCCTACGCTACATATTGTACAACGGAAACCTTACATATGAGGTCCAATGGTGGGCTAGATTGCAGTTTGTACAATGGGATAGCTCCATAAGCGCCGTCGGACCCCATTAGCTGCTGATTCTATTGCATAAACTGCAGCGTAGTTCGGTACTTTTCACTCAATATGGCATTCTATTGCACAAACTGCAGTGTAGGATGAGGACAGCGGTTTTTATGATAAAATGATTTGTTAAACGAACGGTTAAATGAACGGTTGAACGAACGGTTAAATGAATTGTTAATTGAATTGTAACTGAATTGTTAAATGAACGGTTGAACGAACGGTTAAATGAACTGTTAAATGAATGGTTAGACAAATATGAAGGTGTGATACCAATGGAAGAAATTCAAGGAGAGCTTTGGACGCCCGAATCATTGAAGGCAGATTTCAAAAAGCTGGGCATCAAGCCGGACATGACGGTCATCATGCACAGCTCGTTGAAGTCGCTTGGCGGCTATGTTGCCGGAGGGCCGGTTGCCGTCATTTTGGCGATAGAAGAGTGCCTGGGCGAGGGCGGAACGCTCGTTATGCCGACCCATACGGGAGATTTATCCGACCCGGAGCACTGGCGCTATCCTCCCGTCCGGGAGTCATGGTGGCAGCCTCTAAGAGATTCGATGCCGGCCTTTTCAGCTGACCTTACTCCGTGCAGAGGCATGGGGATAATAAACGAAAGCTTCAGAAAACAAAACGGGGTTGTGCGCAGCGGCCATCCCCAAGTATCCTTTGCTGCTTGGGGCGCCAAAAAAGAGAGCATTACAGCCAATCATAGCCTGGCATACAGCCTGAGTGAACAATCTCCCATCGCAAGACTATACGAGGTGGAAGGCTGGGTGCTTTTGCTGGGCGTGGGCCATAACCGCAATACATCCCTTCATTTAGCGGAGTATCGCGCACAGTATGTGGGCAAGTCCGAAATGACCAACCATGCGCCTATTCTTGAAGAAGGCGTGCGAAAATGGGCCGGTTTTCAAGACATTGACTTTAACTCGGATGATTTTGAACAGCTGGGCGAAGCATTTGAACGGGATACGGGAGAAGTGCGGAGAGGCATGGTTGGCCATGCTGCCGCGCTGTTCATGCCGGTAAAGGAATTAGTCGATTACGCGGTAGGCTGGATGGAGCGGAATAGAGGGCACAAAGGAGAGCATGATGATTGATACGATCGTTTTCGAAGAAATTCAGGAGCAGCATCTGCCCGTGATCATGCGTACTTACAATTATTACGTTGAACACACAACGATCTCTTTTCATACGGAGCGGTTAACCCTGGAGGAGATTCGGAGCAATGTGATACATCAAAGTCCCAAATACAAATCCTTCGTTATTTTAGACGAGGGCATGTTCATGGGTTATGTTCTCATCACCCAGCACAAAAATAAGCAAGCCTACGATGTTACCGCCGAGGTAACGATCTACTTGGATCCTGAACAGCTGGGGCACGGCCTTGGGAGCCGGGCGATCGCTTTTCTCGAAAAGCAAGGAAGAGCAAGCGGCTTTCGCGTATTGATTGCAACCGTCTGCACCGAAAACGAAAGAAGCATCCGTTTGTTCGAGAAACACGGATATCACAAATGCGCGCATTTCAAAGAGATCGGCTTTAAATTCGGAAGAAGACTGGATATTGCCAGCTATCAGAAAATAATCGAATAAACATAAAAGGGAGATGCCCGTTAGCTTACGCTAACCTGGTGCATCTCCCTTTATTATTGCGTTCGGCTAAAGCGAAAACCGCAGCTTCTTATCCAAATATTTCAGCGCTTTTTCCGTGCAGACCGCGCCTAGCTCCGCTTTGGCGACCGCTTTGGCTTCGGCTAAATGGCGAGGCGCTTCCGGTGCTCCGCTGAGCGTTTCATAAAGCCAGTGGTCGGAGCTCTCGAAGCACATGCTGCTCCAGCCGCCCTCGAAGTCACTCTCCTGTGCGCCGGTAATGACAATATCGGCGTAGTTTTGCAGGTCAACGAGCGCCCGCTCGTAATCCTTTTTTTGTTCCTTGGCCGTTAGATTGGATTCTTTGCGCAAGTTCCGCGAATCGATATTGCCGGCTTCCTTAATGATCCGGTAAATATTCCGAGCGTTCTGAGACAGCAGGCCGCTGCTGTACCGCTCTTCTACGCTTTTGCCCTGCGAGAGCAGCATCGGAATCATCGGAAACAAGTCTACATGAATAAAGGAAGCTTTGGTTCCAAAAAACTTCCCGTATGCCGCGTGTTCATCCTTTACGATCTTGACGCGCCACAGCCAGGGGTCCAGCTCGGTATCGGTATGCCAGCTGTCGCTCGGCACGACGGAGGTAAGCGAAGGATGCTCGGGAATCAGATCGGAGAATGGAAAAATCTTATATTGGCCGACTAGCTGTACGAACTCCGGATACGTTGTAATACTCATGTTTTCACTCCTAAAGTAGGTTACTCTATTATACTAGTAATTACCATGATTATCCTGCTTTACACGAAGGATACGAAATATACTGGGCCGTAACCTTTTTGGGCGGGATGACGTCTTATACGTGAGGAATGCCATAAGATATGGTTCAATTAGGAGAGGACTGGTGTGGAATTTGAAGAATGCAATCGCATTAGCGGCACTGGTAGCGCTTCTTCTCGCTGGCTGCACTGCCGATACGACGAGGACCAAAGGTACGAGTGGACAGGATCCGATCATTGTTCAAGCTAGCCAAACAGAGTCGTTTAACAAAAAGTATGCCAGTTCATTGCAAACAAATGAAACCCTAGTAATTTCCCTATCCAAAATATCAGGCCAAAGAAATGAAGCCGTCTTATTCTTGGAAAATGAAAAGGTTGAACCATTTGAAAGTGCCATTCAAACGGCAGAAGCGCTCTCTGGCTTATTGAATGTGACAACTCCCGGCTACGAACTCATCATGACGCGCAAGCTGCAGACGCATAAATATCATCTTTGGATTGAACCCGGCAGTAAACAAGGCATGATAATGGATGTCGCGGACACTCATAAAGGGTATGCCCTCACACAGTCTGCGACAGCTGAGCTGCTGCAAATCATCGAGGGGGATGAACGTCTTCGCGTCTCCGAACCCAAGGGATGAGAAATCGCTATGCCGCTCTAGTTCGAACAGGTGCAAAACGTTCAGGAGATCACGAAGGTTGAGCAATTCGAAGCCGGAAAAATAATGTTCGGGCAAGCAGTTACGGACGGTACGGTTTTCATTTTTCTGAAGCCGGATAAATCAGAGCAGCTTTACGGCGTTTACTTCGATGTTTAGGGAGGCATTTATCATGAAAAAATGGATGAAAACAGCGGCGGCTGCACTAACCGTAGCAGGTGTACTAAGTGCGGGCACTGCGGTTATGGCTGCGCCTGTCGCTGCCGCACCAGTCAAAATGTTTATTAACGGTTTATACCAGGACGATGTTTTAAATGTGAATGGCAGAACGATGGTCCAATTGAAAGCATTTTATGATCCTGATAAAATTAGCTATTCCTACGAGTCGGCTACGAAGACCATTATCATCAAAAATCCGGTTAACAAAATAACGGTGCGTTTGAAGGACGGCTTGAAAACGGCCGACATCAATGGCAAGAAAATCGCATTAGATGCGCCGGTTACGGTGAAACGGGGTCGGACCTACGTGCCTGTCCGCTTTGTAGCGGAGTCGCTTGGCGGTACGGTCGCCTATAATAACGCTGCAAAGCAAGTTATTGTCCGGACGCCTACGGGCGAAGAGCAGTTCAAAACGCTTATGAGCGGTGAACTCGATAAAGCGCGCGTCGCTGCACTCGATCTTCCGGAGTTGAACTACGGAAAAGAAATTCAACCCTATGGGGAAGGCTTTACGACCATTTACACGTTCCCGATAGGAGAAGCGCTCCGTTATAAAATGGAATATAGAGGTTTAGTGACTTATGTCGAAGTCAACGAAAATGGCATAGCCGAGATTAAATGGCAAAAGGATACGATAGGGAAAAATGGCGAAACGGGCCAAGAACCGAAAGCATTTGGCGAATCCGTTTATTTTATGAATAATCTAATGGCGGATAGGCTGTCCTACGGAACGGTAGACAGCACCGGGAAAAGTACGGAGCTGGCCACCGTTGACCGCTATAATAATCCACATTTTGCGTATGTTCTTATCATGCCGATTGAGGGCGAAGTGAGGACGGATGCAAAGTTGACGGAATAAGCTCAGAAGGAAGCGTGCATGCCATCATGATTGAAAAAATCGATATAACTGATCCGCGCATCGCGAAGGAAGTGCTTGGCATTCAAATACCATCTTACAAGGTAGAGGCCGAGCTGATTCGTTTTGAGGAGCTGCCCCCTCTAAAAGATAACGTGGAAACGCTGCGCGATTGCGGAGAAACCTTCTACGGCTATTATTTAGGCGGTGAGCTATGCGGGGCGATAGCGATAAAAAGGGAAGCGGACATCATCGATATTCATCGCTTGATGGTTCATCCTAAGCATTTCCGAAAAGGATTAGCCAAGGAGCTGCTCCGGTATATAGAAGGCCTTGCTGGCCGCGGCTGTGCAATTGTGGTTGCAACGGGAACGCAAAACGCCCCGGCCGTAAGTTTTTACAAGCAAAGCGGTTTTGCGGAAAATGAAGTTTTTCTGGTGGAAGAACGCTTGTCGATCACTTCTTTCAAAAAAAGGATACGATAGCTTTATATTTTTTTGAGCATAAGGAGAACGAATCATTGCAGCTATTAGTGAAGGCAACCAGCGGTTCTCAAGAGATTTCCGTGTACGAAGCCAATCAGTTATATGGGGAAATCGGGAAATATCGGTTTTTGCAATTTTCTGATCATGCGATACAGGGCGCGATTGACCTAAAGAACCCGAAACGAATCGTGCTGGAATATCCGAGGGCGATTATGCATTTGATGGAGCGGAACGACTCCGTCTTCGAAAATGTTTTTATGATCGGTCACGGAATCGGAACCATCCCCGGGAACTATCCGGATAAACGGTTTATTGTAGCGGAAATCGACGAGACGGTGGTCGGGCTAAGCAGAGCTTACTTCCATTATCAGTTGGATAACGTTCGGATCGGAGACGGCCGCCGGCTGCTGTGCGAGCAGGAGCGGAGCGGGTTCGATTATATTATTTTGGATGCTTTCACGGAGGCAGGCACGCCCTATCATTTAACGACCTTGGGCTTTTTTGAAATGGCCAAACAAAAGCTCGATGCCCAAGGCTCGATGATTTTGAATCTGATGGGTAAAGTGAAAAACGACAAAATAATGAATGCCATTTATTCTACGCTCGGAGAAGCCTTCGCTTATGTCAAAGCATTTTCGCTGCCCGCTGAGCATAACGCGGATATCAGAAATATCATTATAGTGGCAAGCTGCAGGCCTATCCGGTTTGAGTCTAAGGCTATGGCAGGCTTCAATGAAATCCAGCTGGAAGAAGGCCATATTCTGATGGATAAACGAGAAGGGTGAGCGGAACTGGGACGAATCGGCTAGGCTATAGTTTCTGTTATTGTACCATCCGGCGATATTCACGAGGCGTCATGCCGGCAATCCGTTTGAAATGGGTGAGAAAGGCATCGATATTTTTGTAGCCTGCCTCTTCCGCAATCGCGCTGATTTTCAGCTGCGAGCTTCTTAGAAGCTCGCAGCTTTTTTTGATACGCAAATGCTGAAGATATTGGAGAAAAGATTGTCCGGTATGCTGCTTGAACACGCGGCTGAAATGACGCTCGCTCCATCCGCACCGGGCTGCAAGCTGTCCGACCGTCACACTCTCATGCGGATGCTGCTCCAAATCGCTGATTATCTGCGCAAAGGACGTAGATGCTTTTTCTTCCAATAAAGGCTTGTTCGTATCCTGCATCAAACGATAGATCGACACGAGCAGTTGTACGAGCAGCGCCTGCAGATAAGCGGGCGAGCCGTTTTGCGGCTGTTCATATTCGCGCAGCATGCTGCGAAACAAGCTGTCGATCAGGTAGTTGGAGTCAAACACGGATTGAAACGCCGATGGATGGGTGAGCTGCTTTTCGAGAAAATCGACAATCGGCGGCTCACCGCCAATCCACTCGTTCAGCGAAACGAGCAGGGACGGCAGGAAGACGCAATTATATACAATTAACGGAGGGCTGGTGCGGGAGGGTGTTGAAGGCCGGAATACATGAGAAACTCCGGGAGGCAAAACAAATAATAAGCCTTTGTATACCGGCACAACCTCTTCTCCGATATGATGAAAGCCCTTGCCCTCCGCTACATAGGCGAGTTCAATGAAATCATGGTTATGCAGCGGCAGCTGGAAGTTTTCGGTGGCGCGGTTCACATAGACTAAGTCGTTTTTTTGTAAATATTGCTCGACCTTATACAACTGCGTGTGCTTGCTCGGCATGATCTGATCGCCCCTTTCACTGGATGTCGCTTTTCAGGGATTAAATGTCTGAAACAGGGGTAAATGAGTACCTTGATTTTACTATAATTAAAAATAGATTGCACGGGCAAGCACCCGATAGCTGGCATAAAAGGAGCAGAATGACATGGCGAATAACGGTTGGAAAGCAAGCTGGATTTGGGGCGGAGAAGCCATAAGCCCGCGCAACGAATGGCGCTGCTTTAGGAAAAGCTTTGTGGTTGATCAATCGAATGATCGTACAGCCTCGTCTTCGAACACGACTCTGCGAATCAGTGCGGATTCTCGTTACGTTCTTTATATCAACGGCAAGCATGTTGGAAGAGGGCCTGTCCGCTCGTGGTCCGTCGAGCAATTTTATGATGTGTATGAGGTTGGTCATCTGCTGGTGCCGGGGCAAGTAAACACGATTGCGGTGCTGGTGCTTCATTTTGGCGTGTCGACCTTCTATTATTTACGCGGCCGCGGCGGCTTACTGGTTCAACTTGACAGCGGGAATGAATCCGGAACGGAATCGAAAATGCTGATTGCTACGGATGAAACCTGGAACACCTCCGTACATGAGGGGTATCATACACGCTCGCCGCGCATGTCCTGTCAGCAGGGTTTCTCCGAATATGTGGATGCTGGCTTGTGGGGGGAAGACTGGATAGAAACCGCCTATCAAGATGCGCGATGGGAGAAATCAAAGATCATTGGGCCTGTCGGCACGGGGCCGTGGACGACGTTACTAGAGCGGGACATTCCTCTACTGGCGGAGTACCCGGTGTATCCCTCACGCATTTTGAGCTTGAACAGCGTTCAATCCTTCACGTATTCTACGGCCATTGATATACGCAATCAAATGGTGGAAGGCAGCGAGAACCATGCCAATGTCGTAGGCTTTACCGGATATGCGGCAACGCTTCTATGCGTAAGAGAGGAGACGGAAATCATTCTCGGATTCCCGAATGCCGGTGAATGCGTGGGTGCGGTATCGCTGAACGGGGTTAAGCTTGGCGAGGAACGGTTTACAGGCGTTCTGCCTGAGCGCTATGCGGCCGTTACCCTAAACAGAGGCGACAATCTATTGTTAATCGATGTAAGCGGAGGAATGCATACGGGCAAGCTTCATTTGGGTATTTTTAGCGAGGCCCCGGTCGAGCTTCGAGCTCCGTTAATGGAAGCGGGTGAGCCGGAGGGTGCTTCTGCTTTTATTGCGATTGGCCCGTTTGACTGCACCGTATATTTGGATCATCAGCATTCAAGAGAAATTGATTTTGAGGACCAACAATATAAAGAAGTGATAGACAAAGTAGCTTCTATGGATGATTTGGCTGCTTATTCATCTTATATTCGTGCAATCGACGAGCGCTTCGTTAGCGAAGCAGATGTATTAGGCCTCTCCATCTGGAAGAAAGAAAGTATCTCCCGAACGATTCCGGCAGCCCTGCATAACGCAGTGATTCCCAATGCCTCGGCAGGCGTTATTCCGGTTTATCCGGGCTTCGACACTGAAATCATTATCGATTTCAGCAAGGAGCTTACCGGTTATCTATCCTTCGAGGTCGAGGCAGAAGCGGGAACGATTTTAGACTTTTACGGCTTCGAGTATATGACGGAGGATTATCGGCAGGATACGTTTGGACTCGATAATACGCTGCGCTACGTCTGCAGGGAAGGGAGGCAGCGGTATATGTCCCCCGTTCGGAGAGGACTGCGTTATTTGATGCTGACTGTCCGCAATGCGTTGAAGCCGGTTAAGCTGATCAACGTTCATTATATGGCAAATCATTATCCGGTGGCCGAAATCGGCAGGTTCCAATGCTCGGATCCGCTGCTTAACGATATTTGGGAGATCAGCCGCCATACGACGAAGCTCTGCATGGAGGATACGTTTGTGGATTGCCCGGCCTATGAGCAGGTATTCTGGGTGGGCGACAGCCGCAATGAGGCGCTGGTCAGTAATTATTTGTTCGGCGTAAACGATATCGTGAAGCGCTGCCTGCGCCTCGTGCCGGGGTCAAAGGATCAAACGCCGCTATATGCCGATCAGGTACCGAGCGGGTGGAGCAGCGTTATACCGAACTGGACATTTTTCTGGGCGATTGCTTGCCGGGAATATGTGGAGCAAACAGCGGATATGGATTTTGCCAAAGAAATGTATCCGCATATCCGTTTTACGCTGGAGCATTACTTAAAGGAAATCAATGAGGATGGCCTGCTGGCGATCAAAGGCTGGAACCTGCTCGACTGGTCGCCGATTGATCAGCCGAATGACGGTATCGTGACTCATCAGAACTGCTTTTTGGTGAAAATCTTGCGAGTTGCCTCCGAGATGGCGGTATTCTCGGGCGATGAGGAAGGGCAAAGGCGGTTTGCGGATGCGGCAGACGATCTTCAAGCTGCTATCAATACGCATTTATGGTCAGAGGAGCAATCCGCTTATCTCGATTGTATTCATGTAGATAGCCGCAGGTCGGACATCTTCTCCGTGCAAACGCAGGTTGTCGCTTATTTGACTGGTGTAGCGCAAGGCGGGAGGAGAAGCGTGATGGAGCGTTATTTGCTGGATTCGCCTGCTCATTTTGTGCAAATCGGCAGTCCGTTCATGTCCTTCTTCTATTATGAAGCCTTGTCGGAATCCGGGCAGGTCCCAACGATCGTCGATGACATCCGCCATAATTACGGGCAAATGATTGAGCATGATGCTACAACCTGCTGGGAGATGTACCCGAATTTCACCGAGAACCGGGCGAACCCCAATATGCTGACGAGAAGCCATTGCCATGCTTGGTCCTC